>NZ_JBUEQR010000089.1:0-23364 GCF_054968985.1 Streptococcus sp. 1F3
TTGAAAACTTTAAAAAACGCATTTTGATTGCTTTAAACGTAAAGAAAGAGAGAACGAAGTTCGTCCTCTCACGATGTTAGCTTTTCATCAACCCACTACAGTTGACAAAGAGCCTTGTTATTCAGATAGACCGTAGAGGTAGTCCTTATCTTGCATGGCCTCTACAGTACCAAGGAGGTAACCATTTCCGACTTGGGAGAAGAAGTCATGGTTGGAGGTCCCTGTTGAGATCCCATTCATGACAATCGGATTGACATCATCGGCTGAATCAGGAAAGAGCGGGTCTTGCCCCAAGTTCATGAGGGCTTTATTGGCATTGTAGCGAAGGAAGGTCTTGACTTCCTCAGTCCAGCCAACACCGTCATAGAGACTTTCTGTATAGCCTTCTTCATTTTCATAGAGTTGGTAGAGGAGGTCATACATCCAGTCGCGGAGTTTGTCTTGCTCGCTTTCTGTCAACTCGTTAAAACCAAGCTGGAATTTGTAACCGATATAGGTTCCGTGTACAGACTCATCGCGAATGATGAGTTTGATAATCTCTGCTACATTCGCGAGCTTATTATTTCCAAGGTAGTAAAGTGGTGTGAAAAAACCAGAATAGAAGAGGAAGGTTTCCAAGAAAACGCTGGCTACTTTTTTCTCTAGAGGTGTCCCTGTTTCGTAAATTTCATTGATGATTTTCGCCTTGCGTTGGAGGTAATCGTTTCGGTTTGTCCAGTCAAAGATCTCATCAATTTCAGATTTTGTATTCAGGGTTGAAAAGATAGAGGAGTAGGACTTGGCATGGACAGATTCCATGAACTGAATATTGTTATAGACAGCTTCTTCATGTGGTGTCCGAATATCCTGACGAAGTGCTTGGACTCCTGTTTCGGATTGGAGGGTATCAAGAAGGGTCAATCCCCCAAAGACTTTTCCAACGAGGTCTTTTTCTTCAACGCTTAATTTACGCCAGTCATCTAAGTCATTTGAGAGTGGAATACGAGTGTCGAGCCAGAATTGCTCCGTCAATTTTTCCCAAGTTGACTTATCGATGACATCTTCAATAGCGTTCCAGTTTATGGCTTTATAGTAGGTTTCCATAAGTATCACTTTCTATTACAGTATTCAGACCATTATATCATATTTTTATCCCATCGTCTAAAAGGATAGTGGTCTGTCCAAGAAGAGCGGAGGTAATCGTGATTTTAAGAACCTGTATTCACAAGTAAAGTGCTTTTATATGAGCAAAAAACGAGCCTTAGATGGAAGTGCTGAACGGTGAATACAGAATTCTAAGGTCTCGCTGAACCTCGCTCTTTTATGTCTAGGGTCAAGTATGGACAATCACTCTTGATGATTGCTAGATTTTCCCCAGTTTCGTTTCCATCTTAAATCACACAGCTCTCACACTGGTTTGCCCCGACTTCTTCTCCATCATCTGTAAAGGTACGGACATAGTAAATTGATTTTACGCCCTTATTGAAGGCATAGTTACGCAAGATGGAAAGGTCACGTGTTGTCTGTTTATTTTCAGTTTTCCATTCGTAGAGACCTTGTGGAATATCGCTACGCATGAAGAGAGTGAGAGATAGTCCTTGGTCAACGTGCTCTGTTGCAGCAGCATAGACATCGATGACTTTTCGCATATCCATATCATAGGCTGATCTGTAAAATGGAATGGTTTCTGTTGCAAGTCCAGCTGCGGGATAGTAGATTTTACCGATTTTCTTTTCTTGACGTTCTTCAATTCGCTGGGTGATCGGGTGAATGGAAGCAGACACATCGTTGATGTAGCTGATAGAGCCATTTGGAGCAACTGCTAGGCGATTTTGGTGGTAGAGACCATCTGCCTGCACCTTATCGCGAAGTGCTGCCCAGTCTTGTCCACTCGGGATAAAGATACCTTCAAAGAGTTCTTTCACACGGGCAGATTGTGGTTGATAGTCGCCGGTAATATACTTATCAAAGTAAGAACCGTCTGCATATTTTGACTTGTTAAAGTTGTGGAAGCTCATCTTGCGTTCACGGGCAATATTGTTTGATTCGACAAGGGTCCAGTAGTTGAGAAGCATAAAGTAGATGTTGGTAAATTCAACGGCTTCTACAGATCCATATTCAATCAAATGTTGGGCAAGAAAGCTATGTAAGCCCATGGCTCCAAGTCCGATGGAGTGAGCTTGACTATTTCCATGCTCAATGGATGGAACAGCTGAAATATGGGAGTGGTCTGTTACATAAGTGAGAGCACGTGTCATGGTGCGGACAGAACGCCCAAAATCAGGTGATTTCATAAGATTGACAATATTGGTTGAACCAAGGTTACAGGAGACATCTGTTCCCATTTTGAGGTACTCTTGTGAGTCGTTCAATTCGCTTGGTACCTGAACTTGGAGAATTTCTGAACAAAGATTAGACATGATAATCTTGCCGTCTACAGGATTGCTACGGTTGGCTGTATCAATATTGATGACATAAGGATAGCCTGATTCTTGTTGGAGTTTTGAAATTTCGGTCTCCAAATCACGAGCCTTAATCTTGCTTTTACGAATGTTTGGATTTGCGACTAATTCATCGTATTTTTCAGTAATATCAATGTAGCTATATGGGACACCGTATTCACGCTCGACTGAGTACGGGCTAAAGAGGTACATGTCTTCATTGTTACGAGCCAATTCATAGAACTTATCTGGAATGGTAATACCAAGAGAAAGTGTTTTGACCCGAACCTTCTCGTCAGCATTTTCCTTCTTAGTAGAAAGAAAGGCGATGATGTCTGGATGAAAGACATCAAGGTAGACCACACCAGCTCCCTGACGTTGTCCCAGCTGATTGGAGTAAGAAAAACTATCCTCAAATAGCTTCATGACAGGAACAACCCCAGATGCAGCCCCTTCGTAGCCCTTGATTGGTGCACCGGCTTCACGTAAGTTGCTGAGGGAAATTCCGACCCCACCCCCGATACGGGAAAGCTGGAGGGCAGAGTTGATGGAACGCCCAATGGCATTCATATCATCTGTTACTTGAATGAGGAAACAAGAGACCAACTCTCCCCGACGGGCACGTCCTGCATTTAAAAAACTTGGAGTTGCCGGCTGATAGCGGAGGTGAATCATTTCATTAGCCAAGTCCATGGCTAATGCTTCGTTGCCTTCTGCAAAGTAAAGAGCATTGAAGAGGACCCGATCTTCCATGCTTTCTAAGTAATAAGCCCCATCGTTTGTCTTAAGGGCATACTGGTTGTAGAATTTATAGGCTGCCATGAAAGATTTGAAACGGAAGTTTTGATCTTTCAAGAACTGTGCTAATTTTTCGATAAAGGCAGGGCTATATTGCTCCAAAAAGGCTTGCTCAAGATAGTTTTCTTCCAATAGGTATTGGATTTTATCTGTAATGCTCGCAAATGCTTTGGTATTTGGCAGTACGTTTTCCTTGAAAAAGGCTTTGAGGGCTTCTTGGTCCTTGTGAAGTGGAATTTGTCCATTGATTGGACGGTTGATTTCATTGTTAAGACGGAAATAAGAAACATCCCCTAGTTCTTTCAAACTCATATAGTCACTCTTTCTATGTTCTTCACTGGTAGATAACTAAGCTGAAATAAGATTTTTTAATTTTCCAGGTTGAAAACCAGAAAAATTTCCTGTCTCTGTCTCAATGACAGGTGCTGCAGAAAATCCTAGGTTTTTGACATGTTCGATAAATTCAGGTTGTTCATCAAGGTTGATTTCCTTGAATGGAACTTGGTGTTGGTCTAGGAAACGCTTGGTCATCTTGCATTGGACACAATCATTTTTTGAGTAAACAGTAATCATACATTTCTCCTTTTTTAATCACCCATATAGGATACAATGAAACAGGAAAATTGTCAACCTAAAAACTAAATATAGTATCGTTTTTATTTGATAAACACTATATATAGTGTAACTATAGCTTTTATCCAACTGGATTGTTTTTTCAGATTGTTTACAAAATGGTTTCATCTGATTGCAGGGGGAGGCACATTTGGCCTTGCTTCTGACGGATATGGATTTTGAAAGAAAGGTAAAAAATTCTTGAAAATGATTTCAAGAAATGGTATAATGTGCTTTGTAAGGGTTATCACAACGAACCTTCAATATTGAAAAAAATAAAGGAGAATCCAAATATGGCTTCAAAAGATTTCCACATTGTGGCAGAAACAGGTATTCACGCACGTCCAGCAACATTGCTTGTGCAAACAGCTAGCAAATTTGCTTCAGACATCACTTTGAACTATAAAGACAAATCAGTAAACCTTAAATCGATCATGGGTGTTATGAGCCTTGGTGTTGGTCAAGGTGCTGATGTGACAATCACTGCTGAAGGTGCTGATGCTGACGATGCAATCGCAGCAATCACTGAAACAATGGACAAGGAAGGTTTGGCGTAAGAGTATGACAGAAATGCTAAAAGGAATTGCAGCATCGGACGGTGTTGCGGTTGCTAAGGCATATCTACTCGTTCAACCAGATTTGTCGTTTGAAACTGTTACAGTTACAGATACAGATGCAGAAGAAGCTCGTTTGGATGCTGCTTTAGAAGCGTCACAAAACGAGCTTTCTGTTATTAGAGAGAACGCAGTAGCTAGCCTTGGTGAAGAAGCGGCAGCCGTTTTTGATGCCCATTTGATGGTTCTTGCTGATCCAGAAATGGTCGGTCAGATAAAAGAAACGATTCGTGCGAAAAAAATCAACGCTGAAAGTGGATTGACAGAAGTCACAGACATGTTTATCGCTATCTTTGAAGGCATGGACGACAATCCTTATATGCAAGAGCGTGCAGCAGATATTCGCGATGTGACCAAGCGGGTTCTTGCCCACTTGTTGGGGGTTCGCTTGCCGAATCCTGCAGCGATTTCAGAAGAGTCAATCGTGATTGCACATGATTTGACACCATCTGATACAGCACAATTAGATAAGAACTTTGTAAAAGCCTTTGTCACCAATATCGGTGGTCGTACGAGCCATTCAGCGATCATGGCTCGTACCCTTGAGATTGCGGCTGTTCTTGGTACAAATAACATTACTGAAATTGTAAAAGAAGGCGATGTTCTTGCGGTAAATGGGATTACTGGTGAAGTCATTATCAATCCGTCAGAAGAAGAAATTGCAACATTTAAAGCAGCTGGTGAAGCCTATGCTAAGCAAAAAGCAGAGTGGGCACTTTTGAAAGATGCACAAACTGTAACAGCTGACGGCAAGCATTTTGAGCTTGCAGCGAACATCGGTACACCGAAAGACGTTGAAGGTGTAAACGATAATGGTGCAGAAGCTGTAGGTCTGTATCGTACGGAGTTTCTGTACATGGATTCACAAGATTTCCCAACAGAAGATGAGCAGTACGAAGCCTATAAGGCTGTTCTTGAAGGAATGAATGGGAAACCAGTTGTCGTTCGTACAATGGATATCGGTGGGGACAAGGAACTTCCTTATTTCGACCTCCCACATGAAATGAATCCATTCCTTGGTTTCCGTGCCCTTCGTATCTCTATCTCTGAGACAGGCAATCAAATGTTCCGAACACAATTACGTGCCCTCCTTCGTTCGTCTGTTCATGGTCAATTACGCATCATGTTCCCAATGGTGGCTCTCATTACGGAATTCCGTGCAGCAAAGGCAATCTATGAAGAAGAAAAAGCAAAATTGATTGCAGAAGGCGTAGCAGTTGCAGATAATATTCAGGTCGGAATCATGATTGAGATTCCAGCAGCAGCAATGCTGGCGGATCAATTTGCAAAAGAAGTCGATTTCTTCTCAATCGGTACAAATGACCTTATCCAATACACGATGGCTGCTGACCGGATGAATGAGCAAGTTTCATATCTCTACCAACCATACAACCCATCCATTCTTCGTTTAATCAACAATGTGATTAAGGCAGCACATGCAGAAGGTAAATGGGCTGGAATGTGTGGAGAAATGGCAGGGGATCAACAGGCAGTACCACTTCTAGTGGGTATGGGCTTGGATGAGTTCTCAATGAGTGCGACTTCTGTTCTTCGTACACGTAGCTTGATGAAACAATTGGATACTACTAAGATGCAGGAATATGCAAACCGTGCATTGACAGAATGCGCAACAGCAGAAGAAGTTCTTGAACTCCAAAAAGAGTATGTGACGGTAGATGGAGCCAATAGTTAAGTAAACAATTGAGCTTTGGTCTGAATAATTGAACAAAAAGAGGTTTATCACCTCTTTTTTTTATCTAAGATACGAGAGCGTTTGACACGATTTTCACTCGTTTTATTTCCAACCTTCACCAGTCTGAAAGAGACTGGTGAAGCAACTCCTAGAAAAAATAGACAATCGCAGCAGTCTGTCTTGTAATCAATGAGATGTATCCTCGCTTTCCAGTTTTTCAGCTCGGGTAAAACAAATCCATTGGATTCGTTTTACTGACAGTGAGTTGTAGCTCGAGTTTAGCCTAATACTCTTTAAAAATCAAAAGGATCCTTCGTCAACTTGCCTTGGTGAAGGCTCGTTCTACCTTGGGCTTCGATTAGAAGGAAATGAGCGGTGCTACTCTCATTTCCAAGCTTTCACAATTCTTAATTGTGAAAGCTAGTCTACTTTTGCTTTTTATTGAAAAAGGTTATAAAAACCAGCTTGATAGGATTCTAAGCTGGTTTTTTCGTTTATGGTTTGTGATAAAACTTATTGTGCTGATAATGGGGGTCAAAGGTGACGTTGATGCCGAGTTTTCGTAGTACATTGCGGTCTTCTTCTGGTAGGGTCACAGTAGAGTGGCATTCGCTACCCTTTAGATTTCCCAGTTGTTTCATGGCAAGGTCTGCTTCTGCCTTGTTCATCGCAGTAATGGCAAGGGCAATCAGAAGTTCACTAGAGTGCAAGCGCGGATTGCGATTGCCGAGGTGATTGATCTTGAGATTTTGAATGGGTTTGACATACTCAGGCTCAATCAAGTGGGTTGCCTTATCGATATTGGCTAGCTTTTTAATAGCATTGATGATGACAGCAGCGGATGGTCCAAAGAGTTCAGATGTTTTACCGGTCACAATCTCACCATTTGGTAATTCAATAGCGAGGGCTGGCTGACCTGTTGCTTCAGCTTTTGCGCGTGCAGCAATCGTCACCTTGCGATCCTTGACTGAAACACCGACTTCATTCATCAAGAGTTCAATCTTTTTCACAGCAGATTCTGGTACTCGTTCTGCCTTGAAATCAACCAAGGTTTGGTAGTAGCGACGGATAATTTCTTCCTTAGAAGCAGCAATCGCTGCCTCTTCATCCACAATCGAATAGCCTACCATGTTGACACCCATGTCTGTCGGTGACGCATAAGGAGATTTGTCTAAGATACGCTCGAATGTCCGATTGAGTACAGGGAAGACCTCGATGTCACGGTTGTAGTTGACCGCTGTTTTGCCATAGGTTTGCAAGTGGAAGGGGTCAATCATATTGAGGTCATCTAAGTCTGCTGTTGCAGCTTCATAGGCAAGGTTGACAGGGTGATGGAGCGGTAAATTCCAGACAGGAAAGGTCTCAAATTTAGCATATCCCGCTTTGATTCCATGCAGTTGGTCATGGTAGAGCTGGGAGATACAAGTTGCCAACTTACCAGAACCAGGACCAGGAGCTGTTACGACAATCAAGTTACGACTGGTTTTGATATAGTCATTTTTCCCCATCCCCTCAGGAGAAATAATATGGTCAATATCGGATGGATAGCCCTTGATAGGGTAGTGTAGGTAGGACGTGATACCATTTTTTTCTAACTGGTGGCGGAACATGTCAGCAGCTGCCTGGTTGGTGTATTGGGTAATCACAACAGAACCGACATAGATGCCTAGATCATTAAAGGTGTCTATCAAACGTAGGACTTCCTGATTGTAGGAAATACCAAGATCACCCCGTGCTTTGGAATGCTCGATATTACTTGCGTTAATAGCAATAACGATCTCCACCTGTTCCTTTAATTCTTGTAGGAGTTTGATTTTATTATCAGGCTCATAACCAGGTAAAACGCGGGCTGCGTGGAAATCTTCCAGCATTTTTCCGCCAAATTCCATATACAATTTTCCATCAAATTGTTGGATACGTTCTAAAATATGGTCACGCTGTAACTGTAAGTATTTAGTTGAATCAAAAGCAATTTTTTTCACATTTTTCACCTCTTGTAAAATTATAATAAAAAGTTTTAAAAAATAAAAAGATTTACCATTATTTTAGTAAAAATAGATGGAGAAATAATTATTTAATATTTATTAAGTATATACTTGATTTATTTTGAGAAAGATGTAAACTATTATTAAACATTTGTTTAATAAATATAAAGTGAGGATTCTATGAAAGATATTGTTATACTTTGTAAAAAAGAGAGGGGGAAAGTCAGTCTTTCGCTCTTACTTACCTTGGTGACAGCTATCGGCAGTCTGTATACTATCTATGGCAGAATGAGGGTTTTAGATGCGATTTTGGAGCGGTCTAGCCAAGTCTGGTTTCAGATTGGTTTTCTCATTCTACTTCTGGTTTTGGTCGAGTGTTTAAATAGTTATATTCGCATTCTCAATGCACGGATTATCAAAGCATGGAAGCTTACGCTCGGCAAATACATCAGTAGGAATATTGAGAACATGAGTTACAAAAGTTTCCATGGATTGAAAGAAGGGGAACATTTGACCAGCTACACCTACACTCTTGAAGTTGTGGCGACCTATCTTTTGAATCCCTTGCTATCCCTCAGTCGCTCCCTGGTCTTAGCAATGGTTTCCTTTTGGTTTCTTATCCTGATTAGTGGTTGGTTAGCTGGTTTTGCTTTCTTTTCAATGCTCGTTTTATTTGCCGTAGGAGGTAGGTTTGGGAAGAAAATTAGCCAAGGTTATACGAATTTATCTTTCTTAAATGGACAGTTTACTAGCCGCTTAAAAGAATATATAGCTGGTTATGATGTGCTGAAGAATCTGAAGCAACTGCATTTATTGCCACAAAAAATAGAGGAACGGCAGCAACAAAGGGAAGAACAAGAGTATGAGATTGCACGTCTGATGTCGTTTGCCCTTTTGACGTATCAAAGTGTACAGCGTTTGTTTGAAATATTGATTTTTGCTTTTACGATTATTTTGATTGGTCAGGGAAAGATTAGTCTTGGAGCAGTTGTATCTGCACCGACCATCTTGTCTATCTTTTTAGAATCTTCAGGTAATCTGACAGATCTATATGCTAAATTACGGGGGACAGATGAGCAACTACGTTCTTTGATGACAGTTGTTGCTTTAGAAGAGGAAAAGTTTCCGCAACGAATAAATAGTATTTCTTTTTCTGAAGTAGGGCACTCTTATGAGGGGAAGCAGATTTTTAAAGATTTGAATTTTCAAATAAATTGCGGAGGGAAGTACGCTTTAATTGGAAAAAGTGGAAGTGGGAAGTCCACGATACTCAAATTACTATTGGGACGTTTGACTTGTGAAGAGGGGGAAATTCGAGTGGATACTCAGCCTTATGTTCCGAGAAAAGATGTGAATTTTTCGCAACGGATTGGCTACATGACCCAAGATGTTTTCTTATTTACAGATAGTATTCGATTTAATATCTGCTTGGGAGATAGATTTAGCGATAGGGATGTTTGGCTGGTGCTCAAACAGGTAGGATTGGAAGAGTTAGTCAGGAGATTGCCAAATCAGTTAGAAGAACATGTGGGAGAATTAGGAGAGCGGTTTTCAGGTGGGGAAAAACAGCGGATTGCTCTTGCTCGAATCTTAATACGGAAGCTACCAATTATCTTACTAGATGAGGCTACATCAGCAGTGGATACGCTGACAGCCCACATGATTGAGGAGACATTACTCACGGATCCAGATAGGACAGTCGTGATGATTTCGCACCACTTGCAGGAAGATTTAAAGTCCTATTTCACTGAGATTATTACCCTTTCTTAATGACAGACTATAGGTGAGAGAGGTTTACTCAAGTGGATTTGTCTAACCCGAGCTAAGAAATCGGAAAGCGAGGGTCCATCTTGTTGGTTGTCAGATAACCTGTTTCAATTGTCCATGTTGTCTAGGAGTTGCCTCTACAGCTTTGCGGACTATATCAGGTGAGAAATAGAGCTGGTAAAAGCAAGTGACCACTGTAGTGTAGGGCAAGGTGACGCTGATAACGTTGGAATTTCATCTTTGAAGAGTATAAGAATCTGCCAGTCACACAAAGGCTCGTTCAGTCTTGACTACGGCTTGTACTGCTTGGGTCATCCATCTATATTTCTCTTGCTTTCTATAGCCCTTTTGGTCTATACTATAAGAAATATCCTATCTGAGGTAGAAGAATAGAAAAGAGCGTTATGGAATTAAGATATAGCAAACATCGTAGTGAAATTGTTGAATTTTTATACATACCTTTTATGCTAAAAAATCAAATAGCGGCTAGTCAAGAGAGCTGGAACCAGAAAAAAAAGCTCATCTTACAAGAAGCTCTACTGGTTCAAAAGCAATTAGAATCTGTTTTTGAGGATAGGGGTGAACGCTTATCAGCCTACTTGTTCGGAGCTAACTTTAGCTTTCTTCATTTTCTGTATTTTGAATTGCTTGAAGAAGGCAGAGATCCTAAGACGGTAGAAGAAGCCTGTGATTTGCTAGTTAATGTTTCCCAAGACATGGCAAAGCGAGCAATTCGCCTTGCTCTAGCAAGTATCAATCAGGAGGAATATACTGAAAAAATAGACTTAATTGTTGCTCTTGAGCAGACGAACCTGAAAGATGAGGATAAATGGAAATGGTTCCAGGCCATTCGCACCCCCCTAGAGACCATACATGAGCAAGTAGGTTTGATCTTAGAACTTGCACCTTTATATCGCCCGTATTATGAGCAATTTCAGCCGCAACGCATGGCATTTGCTGATCGTTTTTCTTATGAAGAAATCTATGGAGAACATGGCTTATACAAGTCGAGTGGTGTCGAAGATTTGGGCTATGATGTGATTCAATTTTTGGTTCTGAGCCCTTGGTTGGTGCAATTTCTCTATTTCTATAATCGCTATTTCAAGCTCTATCCAATCACCTTGTGTGCTTCGGTGGATATTGATCAAATCCTACTGATGGATCAGTCGATTGATGAGGAGCTACTGACCAAGACCTTGAAGATCATGAGTGATGAGACGCGCTATAAGGTTATGGTGGCACTGACCAAACCGCATGCCAAGAGCAAGGATATTGCTGAGGAGTTGGCTATTACGGGTGCTGCTGTTTCCTTTCATACCCAAAAACTCCTCAATGCCCAGCTCTTGCTCTTTAATTCAACAGACAAGAATATCAAATTTGATGCCAATAAGGGGTTGCTTCGGGAGATGATCGCCAAGTTAGAAGAAGATTTTGACTTGTAAGAACCTACTCGCCTTTTATTTGTCACTTTTGATTTTTCAGCCTATAGACATACGTTTTTAAAGCAAACTAAAAGACTAGAGCAATTGTTCTAAAAGTATGGTATAATAGTAAAAAATTCGTCGAGGTAGGGTATGAGCAAGGAACCATTTATCAGTAAAGAGGCCTTAGAGCTGCTGACAGCAGACTTTCCAACTCCTTTTCACTTATATGATGAGAGGGGGATTCGTGAGAAGGCGCGTGCCTTGTACCGGGCTTTTTCTTGGAATAAGGGCTTTAAGGAGTATTTTGCAGTCAAGGCTACTCCGACACCAGCTATTTTAAAGATTTTGCAGGAAGAAGGTTGCGGGGTTGATTGTGCGACAGATGTTGAGGTGATGATGAGTGAGCAGTTGGGTTTTAAAGATATCATGTTCACTTCCAACGATACTCAAGGGTCAGAATTTCGCTATGCTAGAAAAGTGGGAGCCATTGTCAATTTAGATGCCTATGAGCATATCGAGTTTTTGAAAGAAGTGGCAGGGATTCCAGATGTTGTCTGTCTTCGCTACAATCCCGGTGGAGTATTTTCACTCGGTACAGACATCATGGATCATCCAGAAGAGTCCAAGTTTGGAATGACCAAGGAACAACTGCTACAAGGGTATCGGGATTTGAAAGCGGAGGGGGTTAAAGAGTTTGGACTCCATGCCTTTTTAGCTTCCAATACTGTCACCAATGATTACTATCCAGTCCTAGCGAGACAATTATTTGAACTGGCACTTGACATTCGAGAGCAGACAGGTGTGGTGCTAGACTTTATCAACCTGTCTGGTGGGATCGGGGTCAACTATCATCCAGAGCAGAAAGCCAATGATATTCTGGTCATTGGCGAGGGGGTCCGCAAGGTCTATGAAGAAGTCTTGGTACCAGCTGGTATGGGAGAGGTGAGCATTTATACCGAACTAGGTCGCTTTATGCTAGCTCCTCATGGACATTTGGTGACCAAGGTTCTCCACCGCAAGAAAACCTATCGAACCTATATTGGAGTAGATGCTTCAGCAACCAATCTAATGCGTCCAGCCTTTTATGGAGCCTACCATCATATCACCAATATCAGTCGTCCAGATGCACCGGTCGAAGTGGTGGACGTGGTTGGTTCTTTGTGTGAAAACAATGATAAATTTGCGGTTCAGCGGGAATTGCCACAGGCAGCAGTAGGCGATATACTGCTTATCCATGATACAGGTGCGCATGGATTTTCAATGGGCTATAACTATAATGGTCGCCTACGTTCTGCTGAAATCCTGCTCCAAGAAGACGGCAGGGCACGAATGATTCGCCGGGCAGAAAGACCGGAAGATTATTTTGCAACCCTATATGGTTTTGATTTTGAGAAATAAGGTGGGAATAAAATGAAAGATAAGAAGTGGTTATGGCTGTTTATACTCGCTTTAGTGTTTCGTATTGCCTACCGTTATCATCGACAAGTAGAGCGAAATAAAGAAGCAGAAGGAATGAGACAAGCACAAGTTGTCAAGCAGTTTACAAATGAAAGCCAACTGACCCCGAGTAAGGAGGTGACAACAGGTCTGGCAAGAATTGTCAATGAAATGTACTTGAATGATTATAAACTGGAGCGGGAAGGGGCTGGTTATAGCCTGAAAGATTCATCAGGGACAATCGTTTTAGACAAGATTGAAGCCTACGAGAACACCCTGACTCCTTTATTTATATTTGCAAGGGAGGACGGCGTGTATGCGGTGAATACGGAGACAAATGCCAAGTACGGTCCTTATCTAAGTGCGTCCACTGTTCAATTGTTAAAAGATCATCAGCTCCTAAAAGAAAAAGGCTTAGCTTTCCGTGAAGATGATAAGATCTATATTTTAAGGCAGGAAGCTCTAACAGAGGTACAAGGGACTGAAGGCAATTTTGAAACGGGAAAAGACTTGATCTACAATATTGATACAGGAATATTAGGCGGAGAATAATACTGGGAGTTGAGGATACCGGTATTGAGGGATTTTTCGATTCATTTTCCTTGCCACCTTTTTCTGTCCTTATGACAGATGACTGGAAAGATGCAGTTTTTACCTGATACAGAAAGATACAGAAAGAGAAAAATGAAATGTAAGATAAATCTTGGAAATCCCCTGTAAATTTGGTATAATAAGGGGAATTGAATTTGTTATTTAGAAAACAGGAGATAACCATGAATTTAGGTATTGTAATTGTATTGATTATCGCAGCTTTTGCTGGTGGTGTTGCTTTGGGAATTTATCTGTCACGCAAGCAGGTAGAAAACTATATCGCAGATAAACCTGTTTTAGATGAAAATGCCCTCCGTGCTATGATGAGCCAGATGGGCCAAAAACCAAGTGAAGCTAAGGTACAGCAAGTGCTTCGCCAGATCAAGAGTCAACAAAAAATAGCGACTAAGAAAAAATAATCAAGAGGGGGAAGTGGGACACCAGTCGAAATAGTAGAAAATCGACTGTCCTCACTCTCCCTTTTTTAGGGGGAGCTTCTTTTATAGTCGTTTCGTTTACCTTTAATACTAGGCAAGGAGCTGCAGGCTGCTTCAACAGTCTAATGACTGTTGAAGGTTGGAAATCATACTGACGATAGTCAGTAACAATCGTAGAGTACGGCAAAGTGACTTCCAATCATCTTCCAGACTATTGGAAGTTGGAAATAGGGGAAACGGAGTTTCCACAATCATCTAAGGAATAAAAGGTAAACTAAATGACTATACAGTCTTTTCGTTTCCTTTGCTTGGGCTTTGGCTGATGCGAGTTGGTTAGTAAAGGAAGCGGTGTTTGAGCGCTGCAAGAAATGATGAAAATAATCAGTCGTATGGCTAGTGATTAGGCTGAACAAGGTACTATTCAATCCTTGAAGAAGAGGAAGAGCCATATGCAGTAAGGAAAAATGATGGATAATCGACCTATTGGATTTTTAGATTCAGGTGTGGGAGGCTTGACAGTGGTGCGCGAATTGATGCGCCAGCTTCCCCACGAAGAAATTGTGTATATTGGAGATTCTGCCAGAGCTCCCTATGGTCCGCGTCCTGCTGACCAGATTCGGGAATATACTTGGGAGTTGGTTGAATTTTTACTCACAAAGAATGTGAAGATGATTGTTTTTGCTTGTAATACAGCAACAGCAGTTGCTTGGGAAGAAGTGAAGGCAAAGTTGGAGATTCCGGTTCTCGGTGTCATTTTGCCGGGGGCTTCATCGGCTATCAAGGCATCAAAAACAGGGAATATTGGTGTCCTAGGTACAGTCATGACTATTCAGTCAGATATTTATCGGGAAAAGATTCAAGCACTTTCTCCTGATACCCAGGTAACCAGTCTTGCCTGTCCTAAATTTGTCCCCTTGGTGGAGTCAAATAATTACCAATCTAGTTTGGCAAAAAAAGTGGTCTATGAAACCCTGACGAATATGAAAGGAAAGGTCGATACAGTTGTATTAGGCTGTACGCATTATCCCCTGCTCTCTCCCATTATCCAAAATGTCTTGGGGCAGGATGTGACCTTGATTGATAGTGGGGCAGAGTGTGCGCGGGATATTTCGGTCTTACTGAATTATTTTGAAATCAATCACAGTCGGATGGCAGAGGAGCCACAACATATCTTTTACACAACGGCTAGCCCAAGGGCTTTTCGGGAAATTGCAGAAAACTGGCTAGGAAAAGAGATACAGGTGGAGCAGGTAAGATTATGACAGGAAAAATATACGAATATAAAGATGGCAATGAATGGTATATTGGTAAATGGGATAAGGAGAACTCCTTGACCTATTTTGGCACTGAAGAAAAGGAGCACCTTGTTGAGAATGGTTTTGATCAATTGGTAGGGGCCCTATCTCTGGAGGGGTTACAGGTACATCTTGTAAAAGTGAGCTCGGTGCTTCCTTTTCTGACCTTTCTAATCCAAATCATCAATGAAGAGCTGGGACGCAACTTGTCTGTTGTTCAGCACAAGGGGGCTGTTCTAATCTTGGAAGGTCGACAGATTGTGGCTATTTGGCTACCTCGAGAAGGAGTAAATATCGACAACTTCTTTGGGCAGACCGATGATACACAGTCAGCGATTGGGGACACCATTTTAATTGCGACAAAAAACGAGGGAAAGACGGCAGAATTTCGTCAATTTTTTGAAAAATTGGGCTATAAGGTGGAAAATCTCAATCATTATCCCGAGCTTCCAGATGTGGCAGAGACTGGGAGCACCTTTGAAGAAAATGCCCGTCTGAAGGCGGAAACAATCGCCAATTTGACAGGGAAGATGGTACTCGCAGATGATTCAGGGCTTAAAGTTGATAAGCTCGGTGGTATGCCAGGTGTTTGGTCCGCTCGTTTTTCAGGTCCTGATGCGACCGATGCCCGCAATAACGCCAAATTGCTCCATGAACTAGCGATGGTCTTTGAAGTAAAAGACCGTTCAGCCCAATTCCATTGTACCTTGGTTGTGGCAGCACCAAATGCGGAGAGTCTCGTCGTTGAAGCAGATTGGGCGGGCTATATAGCAACGGTTCCCCAAGGAGAAAATGGCTTTGGCTATGATCCGCTTTTCTTGGTTGGAGAGACAGGCCAGACAGCAGCTCAGTTGACCTTGGAAGAAAAAAATAGTCTTTCTCACCGTGCGCAAGCACTTAAAAAATTAGTAGAGGTATTTCCGGTATGGCAAGAACAGAATATCAAACACTCTTAGTAATGAGTGATTCACATGGCGACCGCATGATTGTTGAAGAAGTAAAAAGACGCTATTTGGGCAAGGTTGATGCCATTTTTCATAATGGGGATTCAGAATTGGAAGCCAATGATCCTCTCTGGGAAGGTATTTATGTCGTTGGAGGAAATTGCGACTACGATTCTGCCTATAAAGATCAACTTGTCGTTCAGCTTGGAGATGTGACTGTAGCACAAACGCATGGTCATCTTTATGGTATCAATTTTAGCTGGTTGAGGCTTGATTATTGGGCAGAAGAAGTAGGAGCGGACATCTGTCTTTATGGACATTTGCATATTCCTGATGCAAGAGTGAGGAGCAAGACCCTCTTTGTCAATCCGGGCTCCATTCGCCAACCACGTGGGTTGATTACAGAATGCCTCTATGCCATTCTCACGATTTTTGAGGACCATATTCATATTGAGTATTATAATCGTGACCACAAAGTCTACGCGCCATTAACAAAGGATATTTCTAGATGATTGCACGTGAATTTGAAACCTTTCTCCTAGCCCAGGAAGAAACCTTCTTAACTCCAGCCAATAAGCTGGCAGTGATTATTGATACCCATAATATTGACCATGCCAAGCTTTTACTCAGTCATATGACCTACTCACGTGTACCTGTTGTTACCGAAGAAAACCAATTTGTAGGGACCATTGGCTTGAGAGAAATCATCCTGTATCAGACTGAAAATGCCTTGACAGAAGATCAGCTAAACATGGATATTTCTTTGATTGTAAAAAAGGATGTCGCAACAGTTGGAGCCAATTATCATTTGGAAGAAGTGATGCGAAAATTGGTCGATCAAGCCTTTTTACCAGTCGTGGGTGAGGCAGGAGAATTTTTAGGAATTATTACTCGAAAATCAATTTTAAAGGCTGTTAACGCCTTACTTCATAATTTTACATTTGGATCAAAATGATGAACGAAATGACAGATACTATTCAGGCATTTTTGGAGACTAAAAACCTATCTGAAAATTCGAAGGTCTCCTATCTCTATGATTTACAGCAGTTTATGAAGCAGTGTGAAGGGAAACCTACCCCTTCTAAGTTGGCACTTTATCAGGCATTTTTAGAAGGGTTAAAGCCAGCTGCTCAAAAGCGCAAATTGTCTACAATCAATCAATTCTTGTACTATCTCTACGACCAAGGACAGGTGGAACGTTATTATAAGGTGAAAGTACCGCAGCAGGTTTTACCGCAACCTACGGTTGTTCGCTTGGAAGATAGGAGTTTTTTGTGGGAGAAGAGTCAGTATGCGGACGGTCAGCTGATTGCCCTCTTGATTGCCTATCTGGGCTTGTTGCCAAGCGAGTTAGCAGTTATCAAGCAGTCAGATATCGATTTAAATTTTCAGATTTTGACGATTACAAAGTCTGGTCGGAAGCGGATTTTACCGATTCCAACTCAACTCTTATCACGTTTAGAAGGAAAAGAGGGACAATACCTTTTTGACAAGGATGGTTCTTCCTATTCCCGTCAATGGTTTTTCAATCGTTTGAGTGAATTTTTGGAGGAGCAAGGAAAGTCGGAGTGGACAGCCCAGAAGTTGCGCCAGCAATTTATCCTCAGCCAGCTAGAGGCTGGAAAGGATGTGGCAGAGATTGCCAAACATCTGGGATTAAAAACGACGGTTAGTCTGGAAAAGTATAAACATGGATATTAAATTAAAAGATTTTGAAGGCCCTCTTGATTTGCTTCTTCACTTGGTATCCAAGTACCAAATGGATATCTACGAAGTCCCGATTACCGAAGTTATTGAGCAGTACCTTGCCTATATTGCGACCTTGCAGGCTATGCGTCTTGAAATCGCAGGTGAGTATATGGTCATGGCTAGCCAGTTGATGCTGATTAAGAGCCGCAGGCTCTTGCCCAAGGTGGTAGAACAAGAAGATATTGTAGATGACCCCGAGCAAGAATTGCTCTTGCAGTTAGAGGAATATCGAACCTTTAAGGCTATCAGTGAAAAATTAAAGGAGCAGCATGATGAGCGTGCCCACTATTTTTCAAAACCCAAATTGGAATTGGTTTATGATGATGTGACCTTGAATCAAGACAAGTCAGTGATTGATATTTTCTTGGCTTTCTCAAAAGTGATGGCTGAAAAGCAGGAAGAATTGCGAATGAGCCATACAACCATTGCTCGAGATGAATATAAGATTGAGGATATGATGGTGCGCGTTCGTAGCCAGTTTCAATCCGGCAAACGCTTGGTATTGCGAGAATTATTTGTCCATAGCCGCGATATGAATGAAGTTATTACCATCTTTTTAGCTACTCTTGAAATGGTGAAAAGCAAGGAAATTACAATGGAGCAGACAGAAAATTTTGGAGACATTTACTTGATAAGGAGTGAGAATGAGCCGATTAGCTGAGATTGAAGTGTTGCTATTTGTAGCAGGGGAAGAGGGATTGACGGTACGAAATATAGCTGAAATGCTTGATTTACAGCCGTCAGCTGTGATACAGCAACTCGAAAAATTGATAGAAAAATACCAGGAAGATCATCAGTCAGGGCTCGCTATTTTAGAGTCATCTAACCGCTATAAATTAGTCACAAAAAAGGAGTATGCAGCTCTTTTGCGTACCTATGCTAAAACACCGATGAACCAGTCGATGTCCCGTGCCTTACTGGAAACCTTGTCTATTATCGCCTATAAACAACCGATTACGAGGATTGAAGTGGATAACATTCGTGGGGTCAATTCAAGTGGAGCAATCAGTAAGTTGCAGGCTTTTGATTTGATTCGGGAAAATGGTAAGAAAGAAGTATTGGGTCGTCCAAACTTGTATGTTACGACGGAGTATTTTCTCGATTATATGGGCATCAATCATTTAGAAGAATTACCAGATGTGTCAGAGCTTGATTTGGTAGATGAAGAAACGGAATTATTCGTAGAAAGAAAAGAGATAGAAGAAGATGAGAATCAATAAATACATCGCTCATGCTGGAGTTGCTAGTCGGAGAAAGGCTGAAGAACTGATTAAGCAGGGCTTGGTAACCGTCAATGGTCAGCTTGTACGTGAGCTTGGCACGATCATTAAATCTGGGGATAAGGTTGAGGTAGAAGGGCAGCCTATTTACAATGAGGAAAAGGTCTACTACCTTTTAAATAAACCTCGAGGAGTGATCTCAAGCGTGTCAGATGATAAGGGAAGAAAGACTGTGATTGATCTCTTGCCACATGTCACAGAGCGGATTTACCCCGTAGGACGCTTGGATTGGGATACATCAGGAGTCTTGATTTTGACCAATGATGGGGATTTCACAGATGAGATGATCCACCCACGCAATGAGATTGACAAGGTTTATGTGGCGCGTGTCAAAGGTATTGCCACTAAAGAAGTCTTGCGTCCCCTAACCCGAGGTGTCGTGATTGACGGGAAGAAAACCAAGCCTGCTGTTTACCAGATTCTTAAAGTAGACCCCGTAAAACAACGCTCGGTTGTTGAATTGACGATTCATGAAGGGCGCAACCATCAGGTTAAGAAGATGTTTGAAGCCGTTGGTTTGCAGGTGGATAAACTGTCACGGACTCGCTTTGGGAATCTTGATCTAACTGGTCTTCGCCCTGGGGAAGCTCGTAAATTGAATAAGAAAGACATCAGCAAGCTTCATACCCTTGCTGTTACGAAGAAGCCCAAAAAATGACGACGATCTTGATTGGACTGGTGCGTCTCTACCAACGTTTCCTCTCTCCTCTCTTTCCGCCGACTTGTCGCTATCAGCCGACTTGCTCCAGCTACATGATTGAGGCATTACAAAAACATGGCTTAAAAGGCTTTCTGATGGGAATAGCCCGTATTCTGCGTTGCCATCCTTTGGTAGCAGGGGGAAAAGACCCAGTGCCAGATCACTTTAGCCTGAAGCGCCAACAGATAGAGGAGTGAGGAAGGTTCTTTCCCGCCTAGACTTTTGATAGGATGAAAATCCGCTAGAAAATCCTTGATGGGACTTTGAGATTGGGCTGTTTGAGATGCTTCTCATCATCATGAGAAAAAATTGAAAAAAATGAGGAATTTTCAATGATATTGCTTGACGCACCTAGTTGCTTGCGCTATAATAGTAACAAGATTTTCATTTATTTAAATCAAACCTGTTGTGATTTAAGTGAATGAAGTCCTCATTCACCATGCTGTTTGCTGAGCTTGACTCCGGGCAGTGTGGCTATTTTTTTGCAATGATAAATATAGATTCATACTCCATAAAAATCAAAAGTTGACGAAGTATCCTTTTGATTTTTAAAGAGTATAAAAGATGATAGAGCTGAAAGGTATGAGGAAAGACGATGAATATTGAAGAATTATCTTACCAAGAGGTACAATCTCGCAACCATGTGGTCTTGTTTGAGCCACAAATTCCACAAAATACAGGGAATATCGCCCGTACTTGTGCAGCTACTAATAGCCCCCTCCATATTATCAAACCCATGGGCTTTCCTATTGATGATCGCAAGATGAAGCGGGCAGGACTAGACTATTGGGACAAGTTAGAGGTACGTTTTTATGATGGCTTGGATGACTTTATGGATCAGCTGGGAGAAAGTAAGGTTCATTTGATTTCTAAGTTTGCAGAAAAGACCTATTCTGATGAAGTTTACGATGATGGTTGTCACCATTACTTTATTTTTGGACGAGAGGACAAGGGATTACCAGAAGATTTTATGAGAAAATACTCAGAAAAAGCCCTTCGGATTCCCATGAATGATGAGCATGTCCGTAGTCTCAATGTCTCCAATACAGTCTGTATGGTGCTTTACGAAGCTCTACGCCAACAGGCATTTGCAGGCCTAGACTTGATTCACCATTATGAAACTGATAAGTTAAAATAAGATGTGAGGACGTTAAGAAAATGGAAAGAAAAATAGGGAATCGGAGAAGATTACGCTAGTAATCAATACGATTCATCTTTTTTCTAGCATTTTTAGTCCGAACTCAATTAAGATACGAGAGCGTAAAACAACTCCTAGAAAAAATAGACAATCGAAGCAGGTTGTCTTGCAACCAATGAGATTGGTCTTTTTTTCAGTGAGTTGTAGCCCGAGTTCAATTAAAACAAGATACGAGAGCGTTTGACACGAATTTCACTCGTTTTATTTCCAACGAGTCTGGGACAAAAGTCTAACCTCAACTATAAAAAACGAACAAAACTGGTTTTCGGACACTCAACATTCTTGTTTGTTCGCTTTTTGTATTTCATTTATCAATTTGAAGATTTGATGATAAAGAATTTCAAAAATCAAAATCTTTTTGTCCCAGCCTCCACAAAGTGTACCAAGAGAAGAAACTCTCCACTGGATAGTTTCTTCCGTATCCGTAAGCGAACAAAGTTCGCAACGGATACAGTAAAACAGGAAATTTGACGAGTGAAAAGCTCCGGGGGAGGTTTTCAGCCTATCCCTAAAGGGATTCTCATCTGTAATCAGCTAAAGCTGAAACAGCTACCTATCTTTTTCACACAGAATTTAGGGCGTGCTCAATGATATATATAAACGAAGAGACTATAAAATCAGAATATGTCATTACATAGTAGAGACTTGCATCAGCAAGCCTTTTTTGATATGATGGGAGGTGAATTGGTGGAGAGATTCACCAATGAAATACTCATAAAAATGCAACACAATTATTGGGAGCTGATATGGATGAACTCTTCCATTTTGCCCCGTATGAGATGTTGGTTTTTATAGGGTATTCGTCTTCGGGGCAGGGTGCAATTCCCTACCGGCGGTGATAGTCCGCGAGCGCAAGCAGATGTGGTGTAATTCCACAACCGACAGTATAGTCTGGATGGGAGAAGACGGAAAGAGATGGAGTGGTCGCTTGAATAGCAAGATACATCAGGTATTTTTGGCTATAAGAGTGTGCAATGAAATCGATTTCCCACTTCTCTAATTTGTTAAAAATTGGAGGAAGAAGATGACGAATACACGTAAAATGGCAGTCATTGCCATTCTTTCAGCAGTTTCTTTTCTGCTCATGTACCTAAAATTTCCCTTGATTCCGTCAGCGAGTTTCTTGGAAATTGACTTTTCGATTATTCCTATCTTAATTGGAATGTTGGTGTTAGACCTAGGCTCTGCCTTTAGCATTCTCTTGATACGGACGGTTCTCAAGTTTTTGTTCAATAATAGTGGTCCGTCAACAGTAATTGGCTTACCGATGAATATTGTAGCTCTTGCAGTCTTTATGCTTGTCTTGTATGTGATGTGGAGTAAGCAACAGACCCTTAGGCATTATGTCCTTGCTTCTGGCTTGGCTACCCTAAGTTTGACACTGGCAATGCTTGTTTTAAACTATGTTTATGCCATTCCAGTTTATGCAGCTTTTGCGAACTTTGATATTCGACAGATTTTAGGTGTGAGCAATTATTTATTTGGTATGGTCTTGCCCTTTAATCTCTTAGAAGGGATTATTTTCTCGCTCGTCTTTTATCTAGTGTACCAGGCAGGTCAGCCACTTTTAAGGAAACTGTAAAGAAATGAGCCTATACTTCGCGTATGAAAAACAAACAGCTTTACTTCAGAAATGCTTCTTTTACAGCCCTCTTCTTTGTGATATTGGGATATATGGTAAAATTCTATCCTCAACAACTAGCGGGCTTTGATAGTCGTATTCAGACCTTTCTGCGCGGGAATTTTCCTGAGCTTGCAACCCTGTTTTGGACCAAGATTACCTTGCTTGGAAATGTTGCAGTCCTACTGCCAATCTGTTTGGCTACAGCCATTTTTTGCTACCGGAAGAAGTGGAAAATAGAAAGCTATTTTATACTGGTTAGTTTTGCGGCGATGGGAGTTTTATCGACAGCCCTAAAATCTATCTACCAGCGCCCAAGACCCAGTATTGAATGGTTGATTGATACGACTGGTTATTCCTTTCCAAGTTGGCATGCTGCCTCAACCTTGATGGTAGCAGGTGTCCTAGCTATTTTGATTCAACAGCACCTAAAAAAACCTAGTCTAAGGCGTCTCTCACAGCTAGGAGTGATCGTCCTTGCTCTGTTGGTAGGAGTTTCGCGAATCTATGTGGGCGTTCATTATCCAACAGATATTATCGGTGGTTGGCTATTAGCAACTACTTTATTATACATTTTTTTTCCCTACTATGACCGCTTGCGGTTTCAGTGGAGATTTCAAGGGAAACAGAAATAATACTAAAAAGAGCAAGTTTGGACATTGTTGCCAATCTTGCTTCATTTTTTGGCTCTTTGTCAACTGTAGTGGGTAGATGAAAAGCTAACACCTAGAGAGGACGAACTTCGTTCTCTCTTTCTTTACGTTTAAAGCAATCAAAATGCGTTTTTTAAAGTTTTCAA
>NZ_JBUEQR010000090.1:0-13385 GCF_054968985.1 Streptococcus sp. 1F3
TTGAAAACTTTAAAAAACGCATTTTGATTGCTTTAAACGTAAAGAAAGAGAGAACGAAGTTCGTCCTCTCACGATGTTAGCTTTTCATCAACCCACTACAGTTGACAAAGAGCCTTTTTTTGTAGCTGTAGTATAGGGGAACAATTCCATGGGACACTTGCTAATATACTCATTTAGTTTAACTTTTATTACTTCGACGATTGTGGAAACTTCGTTTCCTTATTTCCAACTTCCAATCATCTTTTAGATGATTGGAACTCGCTTTGCCGTACTCTACGATTGTTACTGACTATCGTCAGTATGATTTCCAACCTTCAACAGTCCTTAGACTGTTGAAGCAGCCTGCAGCTCCTTGCCTAGTACTAAAAGTAAACGAAACAACTATATTCTTTAAAAATCAAAAGGATCCTTCGTCAACTTGCCTTGGTGAAGGCCCGTTCTACCTTGGGCTTCGATTATAAGGAATGAGCGGTGCTACTCTCATTTCCAACCTTTCACCATTCTTAATTGTAAAAGCTAGTCTACTTTTGATTTTTATTGAATATAAGAAAATTGCTATACTCTTTGAATATCAAACTCAGATTTTGTTGATTTGATGAGGGAAAAGTTCCCGTAGAGTTTTTCAGCCTGTTTTTCATAGACTCTATTTATGGTATGAAAGGGCTATAAGATGTAGTAAAATACCTCAAAACACTTGCAAACACAAATGTTTTGAGGTAAAATAAAAATAGCTTTAAAATTCGAGTATATGGATGAGACGAACCCGATAAAGTACTGGAGGTGGGAGACTTGAACAAGATAAAATGGCTCATGATTGCATTAGTAGTGATGTTAGGAGGGTGTCAGATGAGCCAAACGGAAACAATGAGTAAAGAAGGGCTTAGGAACGAACAAAATCGAATGGTGGAGTTTGTTGCTACACATTATGAGGATATTCAAAAAGTAGAATTTACTGAGATGGAAGAAAATAAAATGACAGGTGCTTTTGATTTTTATGCAAAAATAAATGGAGATATCATAGTTGATTTTACATTATGGGGTCAAGATGGAGAAATAACCATGAGTGAGCGTACATCTAGAAATAATGGGAGGCTGCTCATTAAAAGAAGTTCGGTTGCTCAATCTAATGTACAAAGTGAGATTGATATTACTTATCTGGAGGAATGGAATGATAACTGAAAAAGAATATAAGCAAATAGCTCACGATGTTTACAATGTTGATGTAAAGAAGACAAAAAATTCATTACAAAAATATGATATTGTTGTAGACGGCAAATTCATCGTCCTCAAAACAGAAGACAATCCCCATAATGGCATGCAGGCTATGGCGATAGCACCGATAGCAGGTTATGATTGGCATTAGAGGGCTTTAAATGGGATTTTTTAGTTATCAATAATGACATAACTGTAGGGAGGTAGGAATTTGAACAAGATAAAATGGATAATCATTACACTAGTAGTAGTGATGTTGGGAGGGTGTCAGATGAGCCAAACGGAAACAATGAGTAAAGAAGGGCTTCGAAAAGAGCAGGAAAATATAGCGTTAGACGTAGTGAAGAGATTCGAAGGAGTAGAACTAATAGAATTTGGTGAAATAAAAAAATTTGCTAAAACTGGGAGTTATTCTGTGGTTGTGACTGTTAATTCTGAAAGTCAATTACATTTTACCTTCTATGATTTTAATGAGGACGATTATACTGTAGGTTGGCAATCATCTGAGTTTCACCTTAAACCAAGAACTGTTGAAGTAGACAATGTTAGTCTTGAAAATATAAAGGTAATTTATTGGAGTGTAAAATGAGTTTTTCAGAAAAAGATTATAGAAATATTGCTGACGAAGCTTATGCTGTTGAAAAAGGGGGTAGATTACTATTATGTGGAAGATTCCGTATTTTCTACATCAAATAAAAGTTTCATCGTCCTCAAAACAGAAGATAATCCCCATAATGGCATGCAGGCTATGGCGGTAGCACCGATAGTAGGTTATGATTGGCATTAGAGGGCTTTAAATGGTATTTTTTAGTTATCAATAATGACATAACTATGGGGAGGTAGGAATTTGAACAAGATAAAATGGATAATGATTGTATTAGTAGTAGTGATGTTAGGAGGGTGTCAGATGGGAATGGATAATATTGATTACCAGAAAGAGGAAAATAGAGTTGCTAAATATTTTATTAATCATTATGAATTAAGTAGTGGAGATACGATAGAAAAAATTGAGTTTGTAGAATTTGAAAAAAATCAAACATCAGGATTTTGGAGAATTACAATTTTAGTAAATGAAGCATATAATATTTCATTTAGCGAGGAAAATATTGGTGATGAACTTTCTGCTGGGGGATATTATCCAAATGAATTTAAATATTTTTCACATAGGGAAAATAGCAAAACTATAGATAATATTGAAATTATTTATTTGGAGGATTCACAAAAATGATAACAGAGAAAGAATACAATTCGATAGCTAATGAAGCATATAATGTTGATTCAGGAAAGACCTTATCTCCATTAGAGAAAGATAAAGTAATCTTCAATGGCAGTTTCATCGTCCTCAAAACGGAAGACAATCCCTATAATGGCATGCAGGCTATGGCGGTAGCACCGATAGCAGGTTATGATTGGCATTAGAGGGCTTAAAATGGGATTTTTTAGTTATTAATAATGACATAACTATAGGGAGGTAGGAATTTGAACAAGATAAAATGGATAATCATTACACTAGTAGTAGTGATGTTGGGAGGGTGTCAGATGAGCCAAACGGAAACAATGAGTAAAGAGGAGCTTAGGAATGAACAAAATCGAATGGTGGAGTTTGTTGCTACACATTATGAGGATATTCAAAAAGTAGAATTTACTGAGATGGAAGAGTATGTTTTGCCAGGCTTCTACTCATATTCAGCAACTTTAAACAATGAGATAAAAGTATCATTTACTGTAGGTAAAAATGACAATAAGATTTCTTTAAATATACTAAGTTCAAAAAACAATGGGAAAAGATTAACAAAACTTCAGGAACCTTTGGAATCAGTAGATACTAAAACAATTGAAATCGTTTATCTGGAGGAGCATGATGATAACTGAGGAAGATTACAAGATTATTGCTGAAAATGCTTATTTAATTGAATCGGGTAACTTAATAAAGAATGATGAGATTGCAAGTAGTAAATTCATCGTCCTCAAAACGGAAGATAATCCCCATAATGGCATGCAGGCTATGGCGGTAGCACCGATAGCAGGTTATGATGGGGACCAGCCCCTTCCTGATTACAGTCAGGTGGTCATTGCCTATGCAGGGACTAATTCAGGAGATATAAAGGACCTTGCTACAGATGCTAATCAAATTGGTATGGGGCTGGAGTCCACTTCTCTTCCTTATCTGAATGGCTTAGCGTGGATTGAGGAGGAAGAGACGCAGTTTGAAACAGCTGTGGATTTTGCGCTTGAAGTGCAAAAAGAGGTTCTTGCCAAAGACCCTAATGCTACCATTACAACAACAGGGCATTCGTTAGGGGAGTCTGAAGCAATCTATGTGGCACTCAAGCTACAACTTGAAAATGTGGGTTTTAATGGACCAGATATCCATAATCTTATTTCCGATGAGGAAATTGAGTACATGCAGACTCATAAAGAGCAGTTTTTGAATTATCGAAACAGCTTTGACATCATTGGAAATATTACGGGCAATAAAACCGGGGTGGCCATTTATCCTGATATGGATGAACGAAATGTGACGCAATCAAAGGAGCAATTTTCAAAAAAGGGTCTGCTCCCAGCAACGACAGATGCAGCCTTGGATTACCATAGTTTGAACTCTTGGAAGTTTAATAATGCAGGACAGGTGGTGGATGAAAATGGCCAAGTTGTGACTAAAAATAAGAGTAGTGTCGTCACCTTTCATAAAAAAACCTTAGCTACTATCGCGCAAGTACAGTCTGAAATGTCTTCAACAGCTACCTTAGCCAATAGTCTATCTAGCAATGGATTAACGGGTAGTGAAAGAATATACCTAGATGCAGTTCAGGCTAAGGCGGTTGCCTCAGGGATTTCTTCGGTAGTTGAAGCAGGCAATGAGCAAGTCATAGCAGAAAGTGATGCTGCAATCGATGAAGCTAAAAATCTCTATACGACCTGCCAAACGGGACCCTGGTGGGCATATTTATTATCGAATGAGGAAGTGGAGCAGGCCTATCATGAAGGTGGAGCTACTTATGAAGTGATGATGACAGCTGTAAATGATCTATTTGAAAAGAAAAAGCAACAGTCTAGCACACTTACAGATACCTTCATCAGTCTACAAGCCAATATAACCACTTCTTTTGAACAATTGGAAGAAGCAGATGGGGAATTAGCCTCTTTGGTGAATCTATATGGGACTATTTGATGAAGCACAAGCGGTGATTACAAAGTTACATCTAGAACAGGAAAGATTAGACGATGATTATCGCATAAGAAAAACAGAAATTGAAAGAAGAGAAGCGTGTTTATCTGACTTATTTGTGAGCTTTCAGCACACTTTGGATTCCCAATATGAAGAAACACTGAGCTATATTCGGTCAGAATTTGATGCAATGGATTATTCAGAGGTGCTTGGTCAGCTAGACCAACAATTTCAACTGTATTATGAATACAACGAGCAGGCTTTCCGTGCACATTTCGATAAGGTAGTAGCACAAAGGGAAGAGCTTGAGGCTGAGTATAAGGTCACCACTCGGGAATTAGAGGATCGTTTAGACCAAGCCTATATGGACAGACGTAAGGCCGATGAAAAGGAAAGAGAATTGGAAAGGAGAATGGAGTCAAATGGATTTGTTTGATGCATTCACTTGGATGTCAGATGCCTATGAAGCGCTTGCTGATGGTGGGGAAATGGTAGAGGGTGCCGTACTTCAGTTGCAAAAATCACTTCAATATAATGCCATTAAATTAACAGCAGGATTAAAGGTCAGTCAAAAGGAAGAGCTCGTTGAAAAACATCAAAGGGTCATTCAATCCTATGCTTCTATGACCAAGTCCCATATTCAGACCATTTCTGATCAGTTACTTCCCAGTATTGAGGGGCAATTTTCAAAAAGGATTGAAGAGACCATTCAGCTAAAAGCCTTAGAGTATGACAACCTTTAATTTGTCAGCACTTGAATGAAAGGGGAGGGACTTCAATTCCAAGTAGTTTTGTGAGATACTCATTTCGTTTACCTTTTATTCCTTCAAGGATTGTGGAAACTCCGTTTCCTTATTTCCAACGAGACTAGTTTTTGCCCAGCCTCAGCAACTTTTAGTTATACTCTTTAAAAATCGAAAGGATACTTCGTCAACTTGCCTTGGTGAACGCTCGTTCTACCTTTGGCTTCGATTATAAGGAAATTAGCGGTGCTACTCTCATTTCCAACCTTTCACAATTCTTAAGTGTGAAAGCTAGTCTACTTTTGATTTTTATTGAGTATTAGCTTTTTGATTTTCTTTGAGTATGATTTTATAATCGTTCGGAAATGGAATGAAAAAATAGTTATTTTATAGAATTGATAGATAAAAACGAATGATTTTGGTACAATATCTTTATAAAATACGTTTTTAGAGGTGTAGAGATGAGGTTATTGGTTGTTGGTTCAGGTGGTCGTGAGCATGCAATTGCAAAGAAGTTGTTAGCATCACCCAGTGTTGAGAAGGTCTTTGTTGCACCGGGTAATAGTGGAATGATAACAGACGGTATTGACTTGGTCAATATCAATATTTCCGAACATTCTAGGTTGATTGCATTTGCGCAAGAAGAAAGGATTGACTGGACCTTTGTAGGTCCAGATGATGCCTTGGCGGCAGGTTTGGTCGATGACTTTGAGGCGGCAGGCTTGCTGGCTTTTGGTCCTAGAAAAAATGCGGCAGAGCTGGAATGGTCTAAGGATTTTGCCAAATCAATGATGGTGAAATACGGTGTGCCGACAGCAGGCTATGAGACTTTTTCTGATTTTGAAGCAGCAAAAGCTTACATTGAAGAGCAGGGAGCCCCTATCGTTGTCAAGGCGGACGGTTTGGCACTAGGAAAAGGTGTTGTGGTTGCTGAGACGGTGGGAGAGGCGATTGCTGCAGCGCATGACATGCTTCTTGACAATAAATTCGGAGATAGTGGTGCGCGTGTCGTTATTGAAGAATTTTTGAGCGGTGAAGAATTTTCTCTTTTTGCCTTTGTGAATGGTGAGGATTTCTACCTCATGCCGACAGCACAGGACCATAAGCGGGCTTTTAATGATGATAAAGGTCCCAATACGGGTGGTATGGGAGCTTATGCTCCAGTTCCTCATCTGCCAGCCAGTGCCCTTGATCAGTCGGTAAGAGAGATTATACGACCTGTCCTAAAAGGAATGATAGCTGAAGGTCGTCCCTATCTTGGGGTTCTTTATGCCGGCTTGATTTTAACAGCAGAGGGTCCCAAGGTCATTGAGTTCAATGCTCGATTTGGAGATCCTGAAACGCAGGTCATTCTCCCACGTTTGACATCTGATTTTGCAGAAAATATCACGGACTTATTAGCAGGAAAAGTTCCTGCATTTACATGGTTAGAAAAAGGTGTGACCTTGGGGGTTGTGGTCGCAAGCGAGGGCTACCCCTTGGAGTATGAAAAGGGTGTGCGCCTGCCAGCAAAGACGAGTGGAGAGATTGAAACCTACTATGCAGGTGCTAGCTTCAATGCGGATCAAGAACTGGTCTCAAATGGTGGTCGTGTCTATATGCTCGTCACTACGCAGGAGACTGTGTCACAGGCGCAAACAGTCATTTATCAGCAGTTGGAAGAGCAGGATACGACAGGGATGTTTTATCGGACAGATATTGGAAGTAAGGCGAATTAATAAGGAGAGAATATGACACAAATACATGTATCGCTCATTATGGGATCTATCTCGGACTGGGCAACCATGAAAAAGGCAGCACAGATCTTAGATGAATTTGGTGTAGGTTATGAAAAGAAGGTAGTATCTGCCCACCGTACCCCTGACTTGATGTTTGAACATGCAGCAAGAGCTCACGAACGAGGAATCAAGGTCATTATTGCAGGAGCAGGAGGAGCTGCGCATTTACCGGGAATGGTGGCAGCCAAAACCACCTTGCCGGTTATCGGAGTACCGATTCAATCACGTGCCTTGAGTGGGCTTGACTCACTTTACTCTATTGTGCAGATGCCGGGCGGTGTGCCTGTTATGACCATGGCGATTGGAGATAGTGGAGCGACCAATGCAGGTTTATCTGCTGTGCGGATTTTGGCACTTGAAAACCCTGATTTACACAGAAGGTTAGAAGCATTTGCACAAAAGCAAGGAAAGATTGCAGAGGAGTCCAGCCATGACCTTATCTAAGACCATTGGAATTATCGGTGGCGGACAGCTAGGGCAGATGATGGCGATTGCAGCGATCTACCGTGGGCATAAGATCCTCACGCTTGATCCAGTAGCAGATTGCCCAGCCTCCCGAGTGAGTGAGGTCATCGTGGCAGACTATACAGATGTGGAGGCTCTGCGTACTTTGGCAGAACGTTGCGATGTGCTGACCTATGAGTTTGAAAATGTGAATGCGAAGAGTTTAGATATGGTGGCAGACAAGGAACTTCTACCTCAGGGAACAGATCTACTGCGGATTGCCCAAAATCGGATTGCTGAAAAAGCCTTTTTGACGCAGGCAGGTGTAGCCTTAGCGCCTTATCGGGTAGTGGCATCTAGTCTTGATTTGGCAGACTATGATTTTTCTACAAGGCGTGTGCTAAAAACGGCAACAGGTGGCTATGATGGTCATGGTCAGGTGGTGATTCGTGATGAAGAAAGTCTTGCACAAGCAAAAGCATTGGCAGACCAAACAGACTGTGTTTTGGAAGATTTTGTGTCCTTTGATATGGAAATTTCTGTCTTGATTTCAGGAAATGGTCGAGAGTTGACCGTCTTTCCTGTTCAAGAAAATAGTCATCACAATAATATTCTCTCTAAAACCATTGTCCCAGCTCGCATTTCTGACCAGCTCGCTCAAAAAGCGATCCAAATGGCTCAAAAAATTGCCACAGACCTGCAACTTTTTGGTACACTATGTATAGAGATGTTTGTGGCAGGTGATGTGATTCTTGTAAATGAAATCGCTCCTCGCCCCCATAATTCGGGGCATTATAGTATAGAGGCCTGCAACTTCTCCCAGTTTGACACCCATATTCTGGGGATTTTAGGTAAAGCCCTGCCAGAAATTCAGCTCCATGCTCCCGCTCTTATGCTCAATGTCTTAGGACAGGATATGGAAGCAGCAAGAGCCTTTGTTGCACAACACCCACAGGCCCACCTCCATCTTTACGGCAAGGCAGAAGCCAAGTACAACCGCAAAATGGGACATGTGACGATGGTTGGGGAAGATGTTGAGAGTGTGGAGGATTGCTATTTTTGATAGGCTTTGTATTAAATTAAATTTAAAAGTTAAATGAAAAACGATAGGGTTATTTAGGCGAAATCATTTTTATAATTTAGGAGAGTTTGTAGAATGATGTATCAAAAATATATATTTAAAATTGATAATAAGCAACTTTTTTCAAATAAGAATGTGATAGCAAATAATTTGTCTCAGAATCCAGATTTATTGAGAATAGAATTAAACAATGATGAAGGCTTTGCTTATTTTGGATCATATAAGGTAGCTATTCAAATTATTTTTCACGAAAATTTTCAAAATAACTCTCAACGTTTTCCAACAGGTATTGTAAAAGTTACGTGTTCTGATATTTTAGAATTGGAAGAATTTGATAAAATTTTCCGTCAGATAGCACATACTGAACAACGTTTTAAAAAATTTAATTGTATTTATGATGGAATTAGTGAGTATTATTCTACAAAAATTTATGCAGACTTACATAAAATTGAACGCAAAACAAGAGAATTATTAAAAGAACTTTTTTATCTTAGTGATGATAGTGGGGAATTGAAAGAACATCAAGCATCTATAGATGAGATGGATGGACAAGATTTTACTTTCAATAAACTAATTGATAAAATATTTCAAAAAGATGCTAGGGAATCGGATGATTTATTGGAGTATATACAGAATTGTATAGAGACTAATACTGTTCCGAATGAGGAAATTCTCCCAAAAAGTTTATGGGAAAAATTACTTGGACGGTTAGAAAAGGAAAAAAGTCAAGGAAGTACTATTAATGAGTTGTTAACTAATATTCGACATATTCGGAATACGGTAGCACATTGTCATAAATTTGTTCGTAACCAGTATGATGATTGTGAACAAAAAGTAAAGGAATTGAGTCAGCAAATTGATAGAATAATAGAATCAATGGAGAAACTGAGCTTAAGTGATGATATTTCTAAAGATATTATAAGGCTCAGTAATCATATACAGTCTGATGGTGATGATCTTAAAAGATCCTATTTCACAGAATTTGAACTATTTGAGAAGGATGTTATTGCCAGATTCGGCTCTGGTCACTTATCAGATGAGTATAAAGAGCGGTATCGATTTTACCATGAATTAGATAGTAAAACTGATGATGAAATTACTGTTGAAATAGAAAAGTTAGCTGATATTAATAATGTAGATAATCTATCTAGCAGGGTTGATATAAATAAGGTGGACGATTTGACGATAATTGTTCCTGCTCAAGAAGAAGGCTTTAATGAGGCGTTCTTAGGTCAGAGTGAGTGGTATGATATTCGAATCGGAAAAACGAAGAGAAATAAAATAAAATATATTGCAGCTTATGAGGTTTTACCAATAGGCGGAGTTCGATACTGGGCAAAAGTTAAAAAGATAGTTCCATCAGACAATAAACTAGGATATTGGAAGATTATATTTGATGGAGAAGCTAAACAATATCCTTCTGCTAAAGAATTGGGGGCTACTTATGCTCCTCAAAATAGCCGATATGTATCTAAGGCGGATTTGGATGCTTGTCAGGAATTATCAGAAGTTTTTTAAAAGGAAACAAATGAAATCAAGAATACTGTGTTCTGGAAATTGAATGCGGTTAGAATTCAAAAATAAAAGAAAGGAGTGAGGGTGTTTCCGAGTATTTGAACTCGGGCTAAAAGCGTCGGAAAAAAGATAAACTTCCTTGTGTACAATCACACAGCGTCAGTTTCCTATTTTTCTCTCGCTTTCTTACGCCCTCTGTATCATAAACATGATCGAACGTTATTCACGCCCTGAGATGGCGAATATTTGGAGTGAAGAAAATAAGTACCGTGCTTGGCTTGAGGTAGAAATCTTGGCAGATGAGGCCTGGGCTGAGTTGGGAGAAATCCCTAAGGAAGATGTGGTGAAAATCCGTGAGAAGGCGGGATTTGATATTGACCGTATCTTGGAGATTGAAGAGGAGACGCGCCACGATGTGGTGGCATTTACCCGTGCAGTGTCTGAAACCTTGGGTGAGGAGCGCAAGTGGGTGCACTATGGTTTGACCTCTACGGATGTGGTGGATACGGCTTATGGTTATCTCTACAAGCAGGCTAATGATATTATTCGTGAGGATCTGCGTCGCTTTACGGATATTGTGGCAGATAAGGCGCGTGAGCATAAGTATACCATCATGATGGGGCGGACCCATGGGGTGCATGCGGAGCCAACGACTTTCGGTTTGAAATTGGCGACTTGGTACAGCGAAATGAAGCGCAATATCGAGCGTTTCGAGCGGGCTGCTGAAGGGGTAGAAGCAGGGAAAATCTCAGGTGCGGTTGGAAATTTTGCCAATATCCCACCTTTTGTGGAAAGGTATGTCTGTGAGAAATTAGGGATTCGCCCGCAGGAAATTTCAACGCAGGTCTTGCCTCGTGATCTCCATGCAGAATACTTTGCAGCACTTGCGACTATTGCGACCTCTATCGAGCGTATGGCAACGGAAGTTCGTGGCTTGCAGAAATCGGAGCAACGCGAAGTGGAAGAATTTTTTGCCAAGGGTCAAAAGGGGAGCTCAGCCATGCCCCACAAACGCAATCCGATTGGCTCTGAAAATATGACAGGTCTTGCGCGTGTGATTCGCGGTCATATGGTAACGGCTTTTGAAAATGTAGCCCTTTGGCATGAACGAGATATTTCACACTCGTCCGCAGAGCGGATTATTACGCCGGATACGACTATCTTGATTGATTACATGCTCAATCGTTTTGGAAACATCGTGAAAAATCTGACTGTATTCCCAGAAAATATGAAGCGCAATATGGAATCTACTTTCGGTTTGATTTACAGCCAGCGTGTGATGCTCTCCTTGATTGAAAAAGGGATGACACGGGAAGAAGCCTATGATTTGGTACAACCCAAAACAGCTTACGCTTGGGACAATCAGACAGCTTTCAAACCACTGCTTGAGGCAGATGACAAGGTGACAGAGCGCCTCAGTCAAGCAGAAATTGATGAATTATTTGACCCGTCCTATTATGCCAAACGGGTGGATGACATCTTTGAACGTGTCGGATTATAGACAATGAAAAGGAGGGATAATCCTCCTTTTTGTGATATAATAAAACCATGAATAGAATACTTGATACAGAACAATTAGGGGACGAGGAGTACGTAGAGCGTACCTTGCGTCCGCAGAAATTGAAAGAATATATCGGTCAAGATAAGGTCAAGGACCAGCTGAAAATCTTTATCGAAGCTGCTAAATTGCGGGACGAGGCCTTGGATCATGCCTTGCTGTTTGGACCGCCAGGCTTGGGAAAAACGACCATGGCTTTTGTCATTGCAAATGAGCTTGGTGTCAATATCAAGCAGACCAGTGGACCAGTGATTGAAAAGGCTGGAGACCTAGTGGCTTTGCTGAATGATTTAGAGCCTGGAGATGTCCTTTTTATTGATGAAATTCACCGCTTGCCGATGGCAGTAGAGGAAATTCTCTATAGCGCCATGGAAGATTTTTACGTTGACATTATGATTGGGACAGGGGAGGCTAGTCGGGCAGTGCATTTGGATTTGCCACCGTTTACCCTAATTGGTGCGACAACGCGTGCTGGTATGTTATCCAATCCCTTGCGTGCTCGCTTTGGTATCACATGCCACATGGAATACTATGCCCTGCCTGATTTGACAGAAATTGTCGAGCGGACAGCGGATATTTTTGACATGGACATTACCCATGAAGCGGCGCTTGAACTGGCACGGCGTTCGCGTGGAACCCCTCGTATTGCCAATCGCTTATTAAAACGTGTGCGGGATTTTGCACAAATCATGGGGGACGGTGTGATTGATGATAGTATTACAGACAAGGCTTTGAACATGCTAGATGTCGATCGTGAGGGGCTTGATTATGTCGATCAGAAGATCTTGCGAACCATGATTGAAATGTACGGTGGAGGGCCTGTCGGCTTAAATACGCTATCGGTCAATATTGCTGAGGAACGTGAGACAGTTGAAGACATGTACGAACCCTATCTCATTCAGCAGGGATTTTTGATGCGAACTAGGACGGGGCGTGTTGCGACAGCTAAAGCCTATGAACATCTAGGATATGAGTACATAGAGAGGTAGGATATTGTCGATGAAAAGAGCCTTTATTTGGGATTTGGACGGAACGTTACTGGATTCCTATGATGCGATTTTACTAGGCTTAGAAGAAACGTACCAGCAGTTTGGTGTGCCTTTTCAGCGTGAAGAAATCAAGGCATTTATCTTACGCCATTCGGTGAAAGAGTTGCTCTGTCAATTATCAGAACAAAAACAGATACCGCTTGAGGAGTTAAATTTTGTCAGAGCCAATTCCCTGCGTGAAAAAAATGCCCAAATCTGTCTGATGGAAGGGGCGCGAGAGGTTCTTGACTGGGCTCAAAAGGCAGGAATAGAACAATTTGTCTATACCCACAAAGGAGATAATGCCTTTGCTATTTTAGAGGAGTTGGGGCTATCCCGCTATTTTGTAGAAGTGCTGACGGGTGATTCGGGATTTGCAAGGAAGCCTCATCCAGAAGCGATTACTTATCTTATAGAGAAGTATAATCTATCTCAGGAAGAGACCTATTATATAGGAGATCGCCTGCTTGACGCCCAAACAGCTCAGGCGGCAGAAATCAAGAGCTTAAACTTGAACATTGACACTTCTCCAACCAATACTCATATTGATTGCCTTCTCGCAATAAAAGGGATTTTTGGTTAAGGTTTGCTTAAGTTTTCTTTTCTATAATCATCTTATTCTTTTTCATAATACCCTCCTTATTATCGAGCAGGTCTTAGAACCTTGCTCGATTTTTTGTAGTATAATGAATATATGATGACGGAAGAAGAATAAAAAGAGCATTTGCTAGCTGATAGAAAAATGGGCTCTTTGTCAACTGTAGTGGGTAGATGAAAAGCTAACACCTAGAGAGGACGAACTTGGTTCTCTCTTTCTTTACGTTTAAAGCAATCAAAATGCGTTTTTTAAAGTTTTC
>NZ_JBUEQR010000091.1:0-1466 GCF_054968985.1 Streptococcus sp. 1F3
TCTGAAACAGATTCACTTACAGATTCTGAGATAGACTCTGATACTGATTCGCTTACAGATTCTGAGATGGATTCTGATACTGACTCGCTTACAGATTCTGAGATGGATTCTGATACTGACTCGCTTACAGATTCTGAGATGGATTCTGACACAGATTCGCTTACAGATTCTGAAATAGATTCTGACACAGATTCGCTTACAGATTCTGAAATAGATTCTGACACAGATTCGCTTACAGATTCTGATACTGACTCACTTACAGATTCGCTCACTGATTCTGAGATAGACTCTGACACAGATTCGCTTACAGATTCTGACACAGATTCGCTTACAGATTCTGAGATAGACTCTGACACAGACTCGCTTACAGATTCTGAGATGGATTCTGACACAGACTCACTTACAGATTCTGATACTGACTCACTTACAGATTCTGATACAGATTCTGAAATAGATTCTGAAATAGATTCTGAAATAGATTCTGACACAGACTCGCTTACAGATTCTGAGATAGACTCGCTTACAGATTCTGAGATAGACTCTGATACTGACTCGCTTACGGATTCTGAGATAGACTCTGATACTGACTCACTTACGGATTCTGAGATAGATTCTGATACTGACTCGCTTACAGATTTTGAAATAGATTCTGACACAGATTCGCTTACAGATTCTGATACAGACTCGCTCACTGATTCACTGATGGATTCTGATACAGACTCGCTCACTGATTCACTGATGGATTCTGATACAGATTCACTTACAGATTCTGAGATGGATTCAGAGACTGATTCTGATACGGACTCACTTACAGATTCTGAAATGGACTCAGACACAGACTCACTTACGGATTCTGATACAGATTCGCTCACTGATTCTGAGATGGATTCTGATACAGATTCACTTACAGATTCTGAGATAGACTCTGATACTGACTCGCTTACAGATTCTGAAATGGACTCGGATACTGACTCACTTACGGATTCTGAGATGGACTCTGAGACTGACTCGCTTACAGATTCTGAAATGGACTCGGATACGGATTCACTGACAGATTCTGAGATAGACTCGGATACTGACTCGCTTACAGATTCTGAGATGGATTCTGAAATGGACTCAGACACAGACTCGCTTACGGATTCTGAGATGGATTCTGATACAGATTCGCTCACTGATTCTGAGATGGATTCTGATACAGATTCGCTTACAGATTCTGATACAGATTCACTTACAGATTCTGAGATGGACTCTGATACTGACTCACTTGCAGATTCTGAGATAGATTCAGAGACTGACTCGCTTACAGATTCTGAGATAGACTCTGATACTGACTCACTTACAGATTCTGATACAGATTCACTTACGGATTCTGAGATAGACTCTGATACAGATTCGCTTACAGATTCACTGATGGATTCAGAAACTGATTCGCTTACGGATTCTGAGATAGATTCAGAGACTGACTC
>NZ_JBUEQR010000092.1:0-9649 GCF_054968985.1 Streptococcus sp. 1F3
TATGGGACTTTTTTTCTATACTCAAAAAGGCTCCATAATCTCTACAGTGGATTTACCCACTACAGAAATTATAGAGCCTCTATTATATGGAAGTAAAAAGGTTAGAAAGATGCAATTGTGGTCATCTTTCTAACCTTTTTGAAATGAACAAGCATTTGATTTTTGATGAGTGTCATTGCAATAGTGTGAGATTTGACACATTCAGTTATAGGTGTTTCGTTTATTTTTAGTACTAGGCAAGGAGCTGCAGGCTGCTTCAACAGTCTAATGACTGTTGAAGGTTGGAAATCATACTGACGATAGTCAGTAACAATCGTAGAGTACGGCAAAGCGGGTTCCAATCATCTAGTAGATGATTGGAAGTTGGAAATAAGGAAACGTAGTTTCCACCATTCATCTAGTAGATGATTGGAAGTTGGAAATAAGGAAAGGTAGTTTCCACCATTCATCTAGCAGATGATTGGAAGTTGGAAATAAGGAAACGTAGTTTCCACCATTCATCTAGTAGATGATTGGAAGTTGGAAATAAGGAAACGAAGTTTCCACAATTCATCTAGCAGATGATTGGAAGTTGGAAATAAGGAAACGAAGTTTCCACAATCGTTGAAGTAATAAAAGGGAAACGAAATGAGTATAAATCAAGATACAAGAGCTTTTAGCCCGTATTCAATGATAAAGAGATAAAAACCATAAACCAGTTCGTATGCCTAATTGTTCCGATCTGTAATTTTCTATCGAAAAAGAATTTGCGGAAAATCTTTGGAGCATAAAATGTATAGAAGTGCTTTGTTCAGTTGTTTTCCCTGCCTTTTCCTTACCAAATCAATGAAATCTCTTTTAGTTTGTGATAGAATAGTATCAATTCATACTTGAAAAGGAGAATCAGATGACGATTGATTTTAAAGCGGAAGTGGAAAAGCGTCGTGAGGATTTGCTGGCTGATTTGTTCAGTCTACTGGCAATCAACTCTGAACGTGATGACAGTTTAGCAGATGCGGAGCATCCATTTGGACCAGGACCTGTCAAGGCTCTCCATAAATTCTTGGAGATTGCAGAGCGTGACGGTTATCCAACTAAAAATGTAGACAACTATGCGGGGCATTTTGAATACGGTGATGGTGATGAAGTGCTTGGCATCTTTGCCCACATGGATGTCGTGCCAGCAGGAAGTGGCTGGGATACGGATCCTTATACTCCGACCATTAAGGACGGAAAACTCTATGCACGTGGTTCAAGTGATGACAAGGGACCGACCATGGCGTGTTATTACGGTCTCAAGATTATCAAGGAATTGGGCTTGCCCATTTCCAAGAAGGTTCGCTTTGTTGTAGGGACAGACGAAGAGTCTGGTTGGGCAGACATGGACTACTACTTTGAGCATAGTGGGGTTAAAGAGCCTGATTTTGGTTTTTCACCAGATGCGGAGTTTCCGATTATCAACGGAGAAAAGGGAAATATCACCGAGTACCTCCATTTTGCTGGAAAAAATGATGGAGCAGCTCGTTTGCATCGCTTTACAGGCGGTTTGCGTGAAAATATGGTACCAGAATCTGCTACAGCCCTCATATCAGGAGAGCTGCCAAATCTTTCGGATAGATTAGCTACTTTTGCACAAGAGCATAAGGTCACCTTTGAATTGGTAGAAGAAGATGGCAAATTCAAGGTAACCATTATTGGGAAATCAGCCCACGGAGCCTCTCCGCAATCTGGTGTCAATGGTGCGACCTACCTAGCTCGTTTCTTACATCAATTTGATTTTGCAGGACCAGCCAAGGATTATCTCACTATTGCAGGAGAGATTTTGTTTGAAGACCATTTAGGACAGGCACTCGGTGTGGCACACACAGATGAGAAAATGGGAGCCTTATCTATGAATGCAGGTGTCTTTTGTTTTGACGAAACGGTAACAGACAACACGATTGCCCTCAATTTCCGTTATCCAAAAGGCACGAGCCCAGAAGCCATTCAGGCAGTTTTGAAGAAATTGGCTGTAGCCGATGTCACCTTGTCAGAACAAGGACACACCCCGCACTATGTGTCAATGGAAGATCCACTTGTTGCGACCTTATTAGATGTCTATGAAGGTCAGACAGGCTTGAAAGGCTACGAACAAGTTATCGGTGGGGGCACTTTCGGTCGTCTCTTAAAACGGGGTGTTGCCTATGGAGCGATGTTCCCAGGTTATACAGATACGATGCACCAAGCCAATGAATTTATAGATGTGGAAGACTTGATGCGAGCAGCAGCCATTTATGCAGAAGCGATTTATGAGTTAACCAAATGATAATGCTAAAATAATAGAAGGAGCTGGGCAGATTCTGGTTCCTTTCGTAAAGGGGAGTTATGCCAAGCCTAGCAAATATCCGATCAGCAATTATGAACGATCCAGCTAATCAAGTCTATACAGAACAAGGGATTCAGCCCTTGTTTCAGGCAGATAGTCAGGCAAAGCTTCTGATAGTTGGTCAAGCCCCAGGCTTGAAAGCCCAGAAAGGTCAGCAGTTATTTGCAGATCCGAGTGGTGATCATTTACGGGCATGGCTAGGTCTTGATGGAGATACTTTCTACAATGCCCAGCAAATCGCTATTCTACCCATGGATTTTTACTATCCAGGAAAGGGGAAATCGGGTGATTTACCGCCCAGAAAAGGCTTTGCAGCGAAGTGGCATCCGCAGATTCTAGCTACTATGCCTCAGCTTGAGATGGTTTTATTGATTGGTCAATATGCCCAGGACTATTATTTGAAAGAGAAGAAGAAGCGAACCTTGACGGCAACAGTCCGTTCTTATGAGGACTACCTACCGCGATACTTTCCACTCGTTCATCCTTCTCCCCGTAATAATATTTGGCAGGCTAAAAATCCTTGGTTTAAAGCAGAGCTAGTACCTGTCCTTCAAAACATTGTCAAGAACATGCTTTCGAACTGTGAAAATCCTTACAATAAGGAAGAAAAAATGATATACTAAAACTATAAAGCTAGAAAAGGTTTACTACTATCGTCATTGGTATTCTTGTTTTACTAGTGATTATCCTTTTTATTCTCGGTCATGTATCTGCTAAGCCCAATGAAGCGATTGTGATAACGGGTCTAGGCAAGCCTCGTCCCCTAATTGGTCGTTGGGGATGTATGATTCCATTTTTAGAAAAGTGCTCTTATATCAGTAGTGAGCAGTTCTCTACCGATGTTCAAACAACAGATTCGTATCGACCTTAGACGTTATCAATGTGAAAGCGGTCAAGCGATGGTAGGATGGTAGGTAGTGGAACAACACTCGTTGATAATCTAAAGACAGATTTTACATATCGCTTGGATGGAGACGAGAAAGACAAGGAGGAGTATCCGGGAAAGAGGATCTAAACTTGCTCTTTTCAAGAATAAATCTTCAAGGAGGTCATCTTATGAAGAAAGCTATGCGATGGCTTATCGGCATGTTGCTGGTTTCGCTTATTTTACTGCTCTCTATCCCTTCCGTGTTTGCACAAGTCCCTAATCGACCGCAAGAATCAACAGTATTGGATGAAACAAATTCTCTATCACAGGAAACAATTCAAGCTATTGACGATGAAAATAAGGTTTGGAAGACAAGGGAGGAACAGCTCCAAGTCGGGGTCTATATGACCAATCAACTTTCAGGTGATATCGAATCCTTGGCTAATGAGGTGTTTCGCAACTGGCAGATCGGCTTTGCGGGTACTGATAATGGTGTACTGGTTGTTATTGCCTTGGAAGACCGTAAGTTTCGGATTGAAACTTCAGACAAGGCGGCAACTGTGTTGACAGATGTTGCATCAAGGCGCATTTTAGAAGATGCACGTAGCTTTTTCCAACAGGGAGATTACGATGGCGGTGTTCGCTATATTGTAGATGCCATTGGAGATAGCTTTTATGGTACAAATCAAGCACGTACAGATAAATTAGAAGAACGATATGATAAAGATGAAGATGCCTATTTTGCCATCCCTGCCATTTTTATCTTGATCGTCATGTTCATCATTATGAAGAGTGGTGGCCGTGGAGGTCGTGGTGGCGGCGGTGGTAAAAGCTTATTATGGATGTTACTCAATAGTTCTAGCGGCTCTAGTAGCCACTCTGGTTCTTCAGGATTCGGTGGTGGTGGCTGGTCTGGAGGTGGCGGAGGTGGCGGTGGTGCCTCATCTGGTTGGTAGGAAAAAGAAAGGAATAGATAATGAATAAAAAACTCCTCTATATTCTCATTCCCATTTTAGCGATTGTCTTTATCGCAATGGGAGCGATTGGACAGTATAATGGTCTTGTTGATAGCTATGCGGAGGTTGAAAATGCCCAGTCGAATGTCGATACTCAATTGCAACGTCGTTATGACTTGATTCCCAATGTTGTAGCCTCTGTTAAGGGTGCTATGGAACATGAAAAAGAAGTCTTTACAGCCATAGCGGATGCGCGTGCGAAAATTGGCTCTAGTAAGCAAGGATCTGCCGAGTATAAAGAAGGGCAGAGCGAGCTTGATTCAGCAGTTTCTCGTCTCTTGGTTCTAACGGAGAACTATCCGCAACTTAATGCTAATCAGCAAGTCTCTGATTTGATTACAGAGTTAGAGGGAACAGAAAATCGTCTCCTAGTTGCCCGTAAAGATTACAATACAGTTGCGACAGCCTACAATAAAAAAATCAAACGATTCCCAACCAGCATTTACGCAGGAATCTTTGGTTATGAAAAAGTGGAACTATTTCAAGCTACATCTGACGCTTCAACAACTGTCCCAAGTGTCAATTTGGGAGATAAATAAGAATCGTAAAACACTTCAAAGACTAAAGAATGGTCGAAGTGTTTTTTTGCAATTTCAAAAGCTAATTTTCATTTTCAATACGGCTTGTAAAGTGGTATACTGGAAGGGAAAACGTTTTAAAAGGAGATGTAGTCATGGTAAACTTGAAAGAGCAGGTCGGCTTGAAAGCTGCAGAATGTGTGACAGATGGGATGATTGTTGGACTTGGAACAGGATCAACCGCCTATTATTTTGTGCAAGAGTTGGGGCGTCGTGTTCAAGAAGAAGGACTTTCTATCATTGGTGTTACAACTTCCAATGCGACCTCTGAACATGCCGCCTCTCTTGGTATTCCCTTAAAATCTATTGATGAAGTCCCTTATGTGGATGTGACAGTTGATGGGGCTGATGAAGTGGATGCTGCTTTTAATGGGATTAAAGGCGGAGGTGCCGCTCTTCTTATGGAAAAGATTGTAGCAGTAAACAGTAAGGACTGTATTTGGATTGTCGATGAGTCGAAGGTGGTTGATACCTTGGGTGCCTTTAAATTACCAGTTGAAGTCGTTCAATATGGGTCTGAAAATTTATTTAGGTCCTTTGAGGAAAAGGGGTATCGTCCAAGTTTCCGTATGAAAGATGGTAAAAAGCATGTGACAGACATGAAAAATTATATCATTGATTTAGATCTAAAAGAGATTGTAGATGCAGAAGCTCTAGCTAATGAATTAGATCATACCGTTGGAGTTGTGGAACACGGGCTCTTTATCCATTTGGTTTCAAAAGTGATCGTAGGCTATCCAGATGGAGTACGTTTCCTTGAAAAGCGTTAATACTTCGAGAATCAACACGATACTTATAGTGCTTGCATTCAAGATACGAGGGCGTGTAAAAAGCGACTGAAAAATAGAAGACTACCGAAGTGTTCGAGGAACGCAAGGAAGTCAGTCTTTTTTCCGAGCTTTTAGCTCGAGTTCAATTAAACCAAGATACGAGGGCGTGTAAAAAGCGACTGAAAAATAGAAGACTACCGAAGCGTTCGAGGAACGCAAGGAAGTCAGTCTTTTTTCCGAGCTTTTAGCTCGAGTTCAATTAAACCAAGATATGAGGGCGTATAAAAAGCGACTGAAAAATAGAAGACTACCGAAGTGTTCGAGGAATACAAGGAAGTCAGTCTTTGTTCTGAACTCAATTGTAAATGCTATATAGCTATCCTCAATCGTTTTACCTAGAAATGACGAGCAGAGTATCTATGTGTTATAATAGAGGTGATTATTCATATTAAAGGAGAAAAAGATGGCAAGGTTTAAACGCATGCATGTTATCGTATTAGATTCTGTAGGGATTGGTGCAGCGCCTGATGCAGATCAATTTTTCAATGCAGGAAAGCCAGATACGACTTCAGATACTTTGGGACATATCTCAGAAAAGGTGGGACTGACTGTACCCAATATGGCTAAAATTGGGCTTGGGAACATTGAGCGTGATACACCGCTTAAAACGGTTGCGATTGAAGAAAATCCCATAGGTTATGTAACGAAATTAGAAGAAGTATCACGTGGAAAAGACACCATGACAGGTCACTGGGAAATCATGGGACTTAATATCACAGATCCCTTTGACACGTTTTGGGAAGGTTTTCCAGAGGAGCTTCTCCAAAAAATTGAAGAATTTTCAGGACGGAATATCATTCGAGAGGCAAATAAACCCTATTCTGGAACAGCAGTTATTGATGACTTTGGTCCACGTCAAATGGAGACAGGAGAATTGATTGTCTACACTTCTGCAGATCCCGTACTTCAGATTGCAGCTCATGAGGAAGTGATTCCGCTGGAAGAACTTTACAAGATTTGTGAATACGCTCGTTCGATTACCCTTGAACGTCCGTCTTTATTAGGGCGTATCATCGCACGTCCCTACCTTGGAAGACCTGGGCATTTCGTGCGGACTGCTAATCGTCATGACTATGCTGTTTCTCCATTTGCTCCAACTGTTTTAGATCATTTGAAAGCAGCTGGTATTGATACCTACGGGGTTGGAAAGATCAATGATATCTTTAATAGTGCAGGGATTTCTCATGATATGGGACATAACAAATCCAACAACCATGGTGTTGACCAGTTGATCAAGCTTTTGCAAAAAGAGGATTTTACACAAGGGCTGTCTTTCACCAACCTAGTGGATTTTGATGCAGTTTATGGGCATCGTCGTGACGCCGAGGGCTATCGTGATTGTTTGGAAGAATTTGATGCTCGCCTGCCAGAAATCATGGAGAATCTTCGTGAGGATGATCTTCTTATGATTACAGCAGACCATGGAAATGATCCGACCTACGTCGGAACAGACCACACACGTGAGTATGTTCCCTTACTCCTCTTTGGAAAATCACTCAAAGGTGCTGGTCATATCCCAGTGGGACACTTTGCGGATATTTCAGCAACGATTGCAGAGAATTTTGGCGTTGAAAAAAGTCAGATTGGAGAAAGTTTCCTAGAGAAATTAGTCTAAGATGCAGTGAAAAATATGAATCTAAGGTAGCTCTCATAACTGAAATTGAAAAGCGAGTAGCCTGGTTTGTCAGGGAATTTATAGCGATTTCAGAGTGGGAAAAATGACGGAGTTGATCGAAGTCCAGTCCAGATGATTGCCTATCAGTTAGGCTGGTGGTACTTGTTGGAAAAGAGAAGGCACGACTTCTTGTCGTAGTATCGCATAGAGATTTTAAGTGGAATTAGCTGCATGGTCTTTGTCAGACCTTTATGCAACGCCTGATACATACTTTAAAGGTCTTGGCTCCTCAGTTTAAGGAAGAGCTAGGTCGTGTCTTAGAGTAGGTAGATTGCTATACTGACGAGGAGTTATTTCTGCCTAAGAGTTGCAAATGGGCAAGTTCAACACCTAGTATACTCATTTAGTTTAACTTTTATTACTTCAACGATTGCGGAAACTCCGTTTCCTTATTTCCAACCTTGCCCACTTCGCTCTCAAATTTCTAGGCTCAGGCTGAAACAGTCCGCCGAACTGTTTCACTCTTCCAGATGATTGGAACTCACTTTGCCTTACTCTACGATTGTTACTGACTATCGTCAGTATGATTTCCAACCTTCAACAGTCATTAGACTGTTGAAGCAGCCTGCAGCTTGTTGCCTAGTACTAAAAGTAAACTAAACAACTATAAGTGGTCTGTTTGGAAATGGATTCATATCAAGACCGTTGTATCATGTACCCACTTTCGAACCAAGATTCGAAAGTGGCAGAAAGTATATCAAAACAAGGAGAAACAGTAAATGTCACTAATGGAAAAAATTCAAGAAACAAAGTGTTTTTTGGAAAGGAAAGGTCTTACAGCACCAGAATTTGGTTTGATTCTGGGATCTGGTTTGGGAGAATTAGCCGATGAGGTAGAAAATGCTATTATCATTGACTATGCAGATATTCCAAACTGGGGGCGGTCAACTGTCGTGGGGCATGCTGGAAAATTGGTATATGGAGATTTAGCTGGAAAGAAAGTCTTGGCGCTTCAAGGACGTTTCCATTACTATGAAGGCAATCCAATGGAGGTTGTGACTTTCCCTGTTCGTGTGATGAAAGCACTTGGTTGCCACAGTATGATTGTGACCAATGCAGCAGGCGGAATTGGCTATGGCCCTGGAACCCTCATGATGATTCGTGATCATATCAACATGATTGGAACCAATCCATTGATCGGTGAAAACTTGGAGGAATTTGGTCCACGTTTCCCAGATATGTCAGATGCTTATAGCAAGGACTATCGCGTGAAAGTAAAAGAAATTGCAGCGAGTATCGGTGTCCAAGTAGAAGAAGGTGTCTATCTGGGAGTATCTGGTCCAACCTACGAGACACCAGCAGAAATTCGTGCCTATCAAACCATGGGGGCTTCTGCGGTTGGAATGTCAACGGTACCAGAAGTCATTGTGGCTGTACATTCTGGTATGAAGGTTCTAGGAATCTCAGCTATAACCAACTATGCAGCAGGTTTCCAAAGTTCACTGAATCACGAAGAGGTGGTCGAAGTGACGACCCGTATCAAAGAAGACTTCAAGGGATTGGTTAAGGCGATTTTAGCAGGATTATAAAAGGAGAGAAGAATGTCTATTCATATTGGAGCAAAGCTTGGTGAAATTGCTGACAAGATTTTATTGCCTGGAGATCCCTTGCGGGCAAGATTCATTGCAGAAAACTTCTTGGAAGACGCAGTCCTGTTTAATGAAATCCGTGGTATGTTTGGCTATACAGGAACCTATAAAGGAGAGCGGGTCAGTGTCATGGGAACTGGTATGGGCATGCCTTCCATTTCAATTTATGCCCGTGAATTGATTGTGGATTATGGGGTGAAACGCTTGATTCGTGTAGGGACAGCTGGGTCACTCAATCCGGATGTACATGTCCGTGAATTGGTCTTGGCACAAGCTGCAGCAACCAATTCAAACATGATTCGCAATGATTGGCCCATGTATGACTTCCCGCAGATTGCAAGTTTCAACTTGTTGGACAAGGCTTATCACATTGCTAAAGATTTGGGAGTGACAACGCATGTTGGATCTGTCTTGTCAACAGATGTTTTTTATTCGAATTTCTTTGAGCAGAATGTAAAATTGGGGACTATGGGAGTTCACGCTGTTGAAATGGAGGCAGCTGCACTTTACTACCTTGCTGCACAACATGGCGTAGAGGCACTTGGAATCATGACGATTTCTGATAGCTTGGTGAACCCTGATGAGGATACGACGGCAGAAGAACGCCAAACAACCTTTACAGACATGATGAAGGTAGGCTTAGAAACCCTTATTTCGAACTAAACAGTAAGAAAGTTGGGCTCTATAATTTCTGTAGTGGGTAAATCCACTGTAGAGATTATGGAGCCTTTTTGAGTATAGAAAAAAAG
>NZ_JBUEQR010000093.1:0-44041 GCF_054968985.1 Streptococcus sp. 1F3
GAGATACCAAGTTTAAAGTAGTTATTTACAGGTGTAAAAGGAGAGAAGAAAGTTTTCATGCGTACGGCGTGGTTCTCCTCTTTTTTTTGTAGGAATGTGGTGAAAAATATGGTATAATGAGAGGTACTAGTTCTACTAGTTTGATTATGAATCGATAAAGTGTAGAACAGCCCTTGAAACCAAGATATAGTCGTTTCGTTTATACCTATAGCCACAGTTGCGTCTTTTTTATTACTTGCTCCACTAGTCTCCTAGACTAGTGGAGCAAGTAATAAAAGTAAACCAAAAGACTATCATACTGAAAAAATCAAAATAGCCCTCTTTTAGAAAAGTGGCAATCAAGAGAGTTTAACAATGAGGTTTCTGTAGCATGCCTCATGTTTCATAAGAGCAAAAGAGCTACTAAGTAAGGCAGATTTCTTGTCTTAGGAACAACAAAGGATTTCGTTTACCTGTGTTCATAGCCTAGTGAGGGTGACAAAGATGAAGGTGACTTGTATTGGCGTTATCTGAAAAAGCAATCAAAAAGGCTCAATATTGAAATGATGAAGTATAACTAAGGGATTACAGGGCTGTTTTACCAGAAATAAAGGAAGAAGAATGACAGAAGAAATCAATAACTTACAGGAAAAAGTTCAGGAATATGACGCCAGCCAGATACAAGTCCTAGAGGGGCTGGAAGCGGTACGCTTGCGTCCGGGAATGTATATTGGTTCAACCTCCAAAGAAGGCTTGCACCATTTGGTTTGGGAAATTGTTGATAACTCTATTGATGAGGCATTGGCTGGGTTTGCGACCCATATTGAGCTTTCTATTGAGAAGGACAATTCGATTACAGTTGTTGATAATGGACGCGGTATCCCAGTTGATATTCAAGAAAAAACAGGACGTCCAGCGGTTGAGACGGTCTTTACTGTGCTTCACGCTGGAGGAAAATTCGGCGGTGGTGGCTACAAGGTCTCTGGTGGTTTGCATGGGGTAGGGTCGTCGGTTGTAAATGCCTTGTCCACCCAACTAGATGTGCGGGTCTACAAGAATGGGCATGTCTACTACCAGGAATACCGTCGTGGAGAAGTGGTGGCAGATCTTGAAATCATTGATCAGACAGATAAGACAGGAACGACTGTTCACTTCACACCAGATCCAGAAATTTTCACTGAAACGACAGAATTTGACTTTGCTAAACTCAACAAGCGTGTGCAGGAATTGGCTTTTCTCAATCGTGGATTGCACTTGGCAATTATCGATAAGCGTGAGGGCTTAGAGCAAAGTAAGCAGTACCATTATGAAGGTGGGATAGCTTCTTACGTTGAATACCTAAATGAAAACAAGGATGTCATTTTTGAAACTCCCATCTATACTGATGGCGAAATGGATGATATTACCGTTGAGGTAGCGATGCAGTATACAACAAGCTACCATGAAAATGTGGTCAGCTTTGCAAATAATATTCATACCCACGAAGGTGGAACTCATGAGCAAGGTTTCCGTACAGCCTTGACCCGTGTCATCAATGACTATGCTAAGAAAAATAAAATTCTCAAAGAAAACGAAGATAACTTGACGGGTGAAGATGTTCGGGAGGGATTGACAGCTGTCATTTCTGTAAAACATCCTGGACCGCAGTTTGAGGGACAAACCAAGACTAAACTAGGAAATAGTGAAGTTGTCAAAATTACAAACCGTCTTTTCTCAGAAGCCTTCTCAGAATTTCTATTAGAAAATCCGCAGATTGCTCGTCGCATTGTCGAAAAAGGAATTTTGGCAAGTAAGGCTCGGATTGCAGCTAAGCGGGCACGGGAAGTAACCCGTAAGAAGTCAGGGTTGGAAATTTCCAATCTACCCGGTAAATTGGCAGATTGCTCCTCAAACGATCCAGCCCAAACGGAACTCTTTATCGTAGAGGGAGATTCAGCGGGGGGATCAGCTAAGTCAGGGCGCAATCGTGAATTTCAAGCCATTTTACCAATCCGCGGGAAAATCCTTAACGTTGAAAAAGCAAGCATGGATAAAATACTGGCCAATGAGGAAATTCGTAGTCTTTTTACCGCTATGGGAACAGGCTTTGGTGCTGAATTTGATGTGAGTAAGGCACGCTACCAAAAACTTGTTATTATGACCGATGCGGATGTCGATGGTGCTCATATCAGAACCCTTCTTTTAACCCTCTTTTATCGCTATATGCGTCCGATTGTAGAGGCTGGCTATGTCTATATTGCTCAACCACCAATTTATGGTGTTAAGGTTGGCAGTGATGTCAAAGAATACATTCAACCAGGTGTCAATCAAGAGCAGGAATTGCAGGAAGCGCTTGAACGCTATAGTCAAGGACGTTCTAAGCCAACCATTCAACGTTACAAAGGGCTTGGAGAAATGGACGATCATCAATTATGGGAAACAACGATGAATCCAGAAAATCGCCTAATGGCTCGTGTATCCGTTGATGATGCAGCAGAGGCAGATAAGATTTTTGATATGCTCATGGGAGATAAGGTGGAACCTCGTCGCGAATTTATCGAAGAAAATGCGGTCTATTCGACACTTGATGTTTAATTTTCTAAAAAACAAGTGCATATCGCCCAAAAGTATGATATAATAAAGCGATATTTTCCAGTACAAACTATTATCTAAGGAGATTTACATGTCTAGAGGAACAATCATTTTAATCGTTGCGATTGTTGTTATCTTAATTATTGCTTATATTGCCTGTCTGATTGCCCGTAAACGAAATGACCATTTACTGATTGCGTTAGAGGAGCGAAAAGAAGACTTATTCAATTTGCCTGTGAACGATGAAGTCGAAGCGGTGAAGAGTTTGCATTTGATTGGTCAAAGTCAAGTCTCTTTCCGTGAATGGAATCAGAAATGGGTCGATTTATCCCTCAACTCCTTTGCGGATATTGAAAACCATATTTTTGAAGCAGAAGCCTTTAATAACTCTTTCCGATTTGTCCGTGCAAAGAGTGCTATTGGTAGCATTGAAAGCCAAATTGACTTGATTGAAGAAGATATTATTGCTATTCGTCAAGGATTAAAAGACTTAAAAGAACAGGAAGAAAGGAATTCAGGTCGTGTCAAGCATGCCTTGGATCTCTTTGATAGTCTGCAAGAATCTGTCCGTGAGCATGCCGAACAATACGGTGAAACCCTGCCAGAGTTGGAAAAACAACTTAAGAATATCGAAGTTGAATTTTCGGAATTTGTGATGCTCAATTCATCTGGTGACCCGATTGAAGCAGCAGGCATTTTGGACAAGACAGAAGAGCATATGATTGCACTCAATCAAATTATGGACCGGATTCCTGCCTTAATTGAGAAAGTGAATCAAGTCTTTCCAGATCACCTAGAAGATTTGGAAGCTGGCTACCGGAAATTGGTCGAGGAAGGCTATCTATTTACAGAAGAGGGTGTCGAATCTCGCTTCCAAGAAATTCGAGTAGCTGTTCGTGAGACAACTGCTCTTATCGTATCATTTGATTTGGATGCTGCGGAGGCAGAAATTGGAGAAATCCAAGGGAAGATTGATTCCTTATATCAGATCTTTACTCGGGAAATTGAAGCGCACAAGGGAGCTGTCAAAATGAGTAAGAATCTACCAAAATTCCTTGAGCATGTTGTCCATAATACAGGTATTTTGACAGAAGAAGCAGAACGTTTGAATCATTCCTATATTTTGGTTGATAGCAAGTTATCCCGTATTTCAAAACTCGCTGCTAAGCTATCCTCGATGGAAACCATCGTACATGATAGCATTGCAGAGTTAGAAACACCACAAGTTGCTTATTCGATTTTAGAAGAACGCTTGGATCATGCTCTGATGACTCTCAAGCAAATGGAGGAAGAGCAATTAGTATTGGCAGATTACCTGAAATCACAAGAAATATCTGAAACAAATGCTCGTAAGAAGGCAACTCTTTATATTAACCACTTGCATACCTTGAAGCGCTATATGGAAAAACGTAGCCTACCAGGTATTCCAGAGGACTTTTTATCTGTTTTCTTTAGGACAAGTAATCATGTAGAAGCCTTGCTGGCAGAATTGAATTATAAACGGATCAATATTGAAATCGTCAATCGTTTGTTAGAAAATGCGACCTTTGATATGAACGAGTTGGAAGAAGTAGCCTATACCATTGTTCAGAATGCAGCTCTAACAGAGCAATTGCTTCAATATTCAAACCGCTATCGTTCATCAAATGCTTCTATTCAGCAGGCATTTACCCGCTCGTTAGCAATTTTTGAGAAAGACTATGATTATCAGGCAGCCTTTGAAGAAATTTCATTTGCTTTGGAAGCTGTGGAGCCTGGTGTAACTGAGCGCTTCGTACGTTCATATGAAAAGACAAGAGAAACCATTCGTTACTAAACTAAAAAGCCCTTGGGCTTTTTGTTTTATACAGATAAGGAGGAGAAATGACAGTAAAAGGATTATTAGTCATGGATGTAGATAGCACTCTCATTTTGGAGGAAGGCATTGACTTGCTGGGGGAAGCGGCAGGTGTTGGCAGTGAGGTGGTAGCCATTACTGAACGTGCCATGCAGGGAGAGCTTGATTTTGAAGAGGCACTCGCTGAACGAGTTTCCCTGTTAAAAGGGTTACCTGTCAGCGTATTTGAAAGGACTTTAAAGAAGATTCATTTTACCCCTGGTGCAAGAGAATTGGTCGATACCTTACATCAGAGAGGATACAAGGTTGGGCTTGTTTCAGGGGGCTTTCATGAGACGGTAGATGTACTAGCTGAAAAACTAGGCATTGATTATGTCAGGGCAAACAGGCTAGAAGTAGAAGAGGAAAAGCTCACAGGGCGTGTTCTAGGCGATATTGTCACCAAGGAAACCAAGAAAGAGTGTTTACAACAATGGGCAAGAGAAAATGGCTTAGATTTAGGCCAGACCATTGCAGTAGGAGATGGGGCCAATGATGTGCCAATGATACAGGCGGCAGGTCTTGGAATAGCCTTTTGTGCTAAACCGATCGTACAGGCGCAAGCTCCTTATCAGATTGATGACAAGAACCTTGCCAAGGTCCTTGAATTGATAGATACAGTCCAGTAAGATATAAAAAGACACCAGAGCTATTCAGAAATGATCTGCTGGATCATTTCTGAATAGCTCTGGTGTCTTTTATCTTAATTGAACTCGGGCTAAAAGTTCTTATACTCAATAAAAATCAACAGTAGACTAGCTTTCACAATTAAGAATTGTGAAAGGTTGGAAATGAGAGTAGCACCGCTCATTTCCTTATAACCGAAGCCGAAGGTAGAACTGGTGTTCACCAAGGCAAGTTGACCAAGTATCCTTTTGATTTTTAAAGAGTATAAACAACTATAAAACGAGAATAGTGGATTTAGCCAAATAATTTTTTCCAAAAAGAGGTTTTAGTCTTTGTCTTGGTGGGAGTAGGGTACAGAAGTGCTGCAAATTGAGTTGTGAGTTCCTGCTCTCTGACTTGACTCGGACGATCAGTATGGATTACCAATCCAAAGAGATGGAGGCAATTCTCAGCAACGATAGTGGCTTCACATCCAGATTCTTGGGCAGTTTTTAGATAGAAAATCTGCTTTTGACTGTCGATAAAGGGGGAAATTTTGACCAAGACAGGCTTGTAATCCTGGAGAATCTGCGTTAGTATTTCTTTAAAATGGGTGGAAATTTCTTGTGAATTGGCTTCTTCAATGCTACACAAGGCAATCACACGTTCTTCAAAAGTGTTCAAAAATTTTCGCTGCTCACCTGGATTGAGTTTCAAGCCACCAGATGCTTGCTGCATAATGACGTTGTTGATATCTTTCATAGTTCTAGTATACCATACGAGAGGAACTTCGGAAATAGGGAGGGATTATAGGTATAAAAAGGCGCTATACTCATTTCGTTTACCTTTTATTACTTTGACGATTGTGGAAACTCCGTTTCTCTATTTCCAACTTCCAATCATCTTCCAGATGATTGGAACTCGCTTTGCCCTACTCCAGTACAGTCTACAGCTCCTTGCCTAGTACTAATATTCAATAAAAATCAAAAGTAGACTAGCTTTCACAATTAAGAATTGTGAAAGGTTGGACATGAGATTAGCACCGCTCATTTCCTTATAATCGAAGCCGAAGGTAGAACTGGTGTTCACCAAGGCAAGTTGACCAAGTATCCTTTTGATTTTTAAAGAGTATAAAAGTAAACGAAACAATTATACAATACCATTTTCGAAGCTCAAGTTATCAAGAACTGGATAAGTGGCAATCCCATAGAAATTGGATTGGTCTCCCTATTTTTCAGAAAATAAGGAATGTACAAATCCAGAAAATGGAGACTTCATTCAAGGAAATTTTCTGAATTTAGCCTGTAAAGCTTACTTACCCTAGAAAAAGAGGAGGGACTGTGGTACAATAGGCTCACATATAACAAAGGAGGCATTTATGAAGCTACTCAATCAGGAAATTCTACCCGGTTTTTTTCTATCCTTTCTAGTAGCGGTTACTGCAAAAGGACTAGCAGTCTTTTTTCCCAGTATCGGTGCAGCTAGTCTCGCGATTTGTATTGGCATTATCTTGGGAAATACAATCTGTAGAAGTAAGCGACTGGAAAAAGGAACAAAATTTTCAGAAAGTAAGTTATTGGAGTTTTCAGTAGCTTTACTGGGACTGACAGTAACCTTTCAAACCATTGGACACCTAGGTATTTCAGGTCTATTTTATATTATCCTTATGATGCTTAGTGTCATTCTTTTTACTTATTTTTTAGGTCGAAGATTGGGCTTTAAGGACGAAATGTCTCTCATGATTGCAGGTGGAAATGCAGTCTGTGGCTCATCAGCTATTGGAGCAATCGCACCGGCAATTGAGGCTGATAGTAAGGAGAAGGGGCAGGCGATTGTCTTAATCAATCTCTTAGGAACCATTTTGATGTTTGTATTGCCCTTAGTTGGTGTGCAGTTTTTTGGGTTTTCAGATTTAGCTAACAGTGCTCTGACAGGAGGTATTTTACAGTCAGTTGGACAGGTGGTTGCCTCTGCTAGCCTCATTAACACAAGGGTTGTCCAATATGCTACCTTGTTTAAAATTACCCGCATTCTCTTTCTTGTGCTTGTCGTCTTTGCCTTTGAACGCTTCATGACTACGAGAAAAAAGAATCAGACACCTGAAACTATCTCTACAAGGTCTATTTTTGCGAGTATTCCTTGGTACATTTTAGCATTTTTGCTTCTTTGTCTATTGAATAGCAGTCTATCGCTTCCTGTCTTTTTGGATACAGGTTCAAAATGGGTTAGTTCCTGGTTTGAAATGACTGCCCTTGCTGCTATTGGTCTTCGATTAGACTTTAAGAAATTCCTTCAAGAAGGTCCAAGATTTCTGGTTTACATGGGCTTAATCGGTCTCTTTCAGCTGGCTATAGCACTAGTATTCATCCTAGTTTTTCGTATTAGCTAAAAGCCAGAAATGAGGAAGCGTTCTCATAGTGATATATTCGAAATATGCGAAAAAAATAAGTTTTTCCTTGAAAAAAATGCGTTTTTGAGGTAACATGGTTTAGTAAATAAAATTAACTCAAAGGAGAGTAAAAAATGTCAATTATTACTGATGTTTACGCTCGCGAAGTCCTAGACTCACGCGGTAACCCAACACTTGAAGTAGAAGTTTACACTGAATCAGGTGCATTCGGTCGTGGTATGGTTCCTTCAGGAGCTTCTACTGGTGAGCATGAAGCAGTTGAGCTTCGTGATGGAGATAAATCTCGTTACCTTGGTCTTGGTACACAAAAAGCTGTAGATAACGTAAACAACGTTATTGCAGATGCCATCATCGGTTACGATGTCCGCGACCAACAAGCTATCGACCGTGCAATGATCGCTCTAGATGGTACTCCAAACAAAGGTAAATTGGGAGCGAATGCAATTCTTGGTGTGTCTATTGCTGTAGCGCGTGCTGCTGCTGACTATCTTGAAATCCCACTTTACAGCTACCTTGGTGGATTCAATACAAAAGTTCTTCCAACACCAATGATGAACATTGTGAACGGTGGTTCTCACTCAGATGCTCCAATCGCTTTCCAAGAATTTATGATCTTGCCAGTTGGTGCACCAACTTTTAAAGAAGGTCTTCGTTGGGGTGCTGAAGTATTCCACGCTTTGAAGAAAATCCTTAAATCTCGTGGTTTGGTAACAGCCGTTGGTGACGAAGGTGGATTCGCTCCTAAATTTGAAGGAACAGAAGATGGCGTTGAAACCATTATCGAAGCAATCGAAGCAGCTGGTTATGAAGCTGGTGAGAATGGTATTATGATTGGTTTTGACTGTGCTTCATCTGAATTCTATGACAAAGAGCGTAAAGTTTACGATTACACCAAGTTTGAAGGCGAAGGAGCGGCTGTACGTACTTCTGAAGAGCAAATTGACTACCTTGAAGAATTGGTAAACAAATACCCAATCATCACGATTGAAGATGGTATGGATGAAAATGACTGGGATGGCTGGAAAGCTCTTACTGAACGTCTTGGTAAACGTGTTCAATTGGTTGGTGATGACTTCTTCGTTACAAATACTGACTACCTAGCACGTGGTATCAAAGAAGGAGCTGCAAACTCAATCCTTATCAAAGTAAACCAAATCGGTACACTTACTGAAACCTTTGAAGCAATTGAAATGGCGAAAGAAGCTGGTTATACTGCAGTTGTATCACACCGTTCAGGTGAAACTGAAGATTCTACAATTGCAGATATTGCAGTTGCAACAAATGCTGGTCAAATCAAGACAGGTTCATTGTCACGTACTGACCGTATTGCGAAATATAACCAATTACTTCGCATCGAAGATCAGCTTGGTGATGTTGCAGTTTACAAAGGATTGAACTCTTTCTACAATTTAAAAAAATAATCTCTTTACGAGGTTAAGGGCTGTAAAGTCTTGATATAAAGCACTTTGGGGTATCATCCCGAGGTGCTTTTTTGATGTCAGTCCCCTTTATACTAGTGAAAATAGGGGATAGTAAGAGATAAGCCAAAATGGGGTCTCCTGATTCTTTAGGATTGATTGGATAAGCCGCCGTTATGCGGCTCTTCGAGAATATCCTCCTTAGTTTCCTAGAATAAAGCAATAGGAGAGGTAGAGTATCTGATGCGTATGAGAGTGGTCTTCTATGCCTATCACCTTATACTCCTTAAAAATCAAAAGGATACTTGGTCAACTTGCCTTGGTGAAGGCTCGTTCTACCTTGGGCTTCGATTATAAGGAAATGAGCGGTGCTACTCTCATTTCCAACCTTTCACCATTCTTAATTGTGAAAGCTAGTCTACTTTTGATTTTTATTGAGTATTAGGAGTTTCAGAAGAAGTCTAAGGTTGGGAAAATGATATTATTTCCTTGACTTTTGTTATGATCAATGCTATACTAATACTGTAAATCAAATAGAATATGAACAAGCAGTAAATTTTTTACGTAGCCGGGTCTATAAGTGTGTAGACAGCAGAAGTAGTTTGGTATCAAGCTGAGCATATCTGTGAGACAGTACAAACTGTCCATAGGTGTGCTCTTTTTTCTGTTTTCATATCAAAAGGAGGAGTAACATGAATGCTATTATGAAAAGGAAAAGAGGATTCCTCTTTCTTATCGGAACGCTTAGTCTAGGAATAGGACTGGTTTTGGAGAATGTTTTGAGAAGCGGGAGTATTGGTGCTTTTTTCTTAGCCATTTTATTACTTGGAGGACCAATTGGAAAAGATGTTTTCAAGGAGATGTTTGATACAGGAGATTTTCAGGTTGATTTATTGATGATTCTATCCGCTTTTGGAGCACTTCTTATCGGTTATTTTAGTGAAGCAGCGATTTTGCTCTTTATCTTTGCGGCTTCTGAAGTTTTGGAAGATTATGTTTATCGAAAATCTATAGTGACGATGGAAAACCTAATGACTAAGGTTCCTAAACAAGCCAGTCTTTTACGAAGCGATGGACAAGTGGAGTTGCGAGAGATTGAAGAGATACACCTTTATGATGTCCTTGTAGTGGCAAAGGGACAACAAATTGCCCTAGATGGGAGAGCTCAAGAGCCTATGCTTGTAGATGAAAGCCTTTTGACCGGAGAAAGCCTTCCAGTTGCAAAAGATAAGGGAGATCAGGTCTTTGCTGGGACATTGAATGTAGGAGATACTGCTACCTATCAGGTCACGAAAGAAAGTAGTGAGAGCCGTTATACCCAAATTGTCTCGTTGATTCAAGCAGCTAGTAGTAGTCAAAGTAAGCGGGATCAGAAAATCCATCAACTGCAAAAGCAATATGTCTTAATGGTCCTAATAGGAGTTATCATTTTTATTCTAGGCTTGATGTTTATCCAAAAGCAATCTTTTAGCGAGTCCTTTTATCGTGGTATGATTTTATTGACGGTAGCAAGCCCTTGTGCTTTGATTGCTTCTATTACACCGGCTATGCTCAGTGCCATGAGCTTTAGTGCCAAAAATGGAGTATTGATTAAAGATGGTCAGGTTTTGGAAAATATGATGCAATTATCTGTCCTCTGTACTGATAAAACAGGAACCCTAACGAAAGGGGAATTTCAGGTCAGCGACTATCAGTTGGAAAATCCAGCCCTTCTTCCCCTACTCTTATACATGGAGAGCAGGTCTACACATCCCTTAGCGACCTCTATTTTGGCTCATTTTAAAGATATAGCCTATGATATCCCTAAATCTGTCCTACCTGTCAAGGAATATGTAGGAAAAGGGATTCAAATGGGGGATATAATGATTGGTAATCAGCAGTTTGTTCAATCTTTTATAGACCCACAGGGGTATTTGGAAAAAGAAAGCGCAGGGACCTTATTGTTGGTTGCACAGGGCAATCAGATTGTCGGTTTTATCGAACTGGTTGATAGCTTGCGAGATGAAGCAAGTGCAACAGTTGCAGCTTTACAACAATCAAATGTAGAAGTTGTCATGCTGACGGGTGATAGAAGGGAGATAGCCCAAGCTGTCGCTGAGCAGTTGCAAATTGAAACAGTCCATGCCCAGTGTCTACCAGAGGATAAAGTGGCTTATTTAAAATCCTACGCAAAAGAGGGAAAAGTGGTTGGTATGATTGGTGATGGTCTCAACGATGCACCGATTTTAGCTCATGCAGATATTGGAATCGCCATGGGTGGTGGCACAGATATGGCGCTTGAGATGAGCGATGTTATCATCATTCATAATCATTTGACTAAGGTACATTTACTGTATCAACTTAGCCAAAAATATGGCAGAATTACACGCTTTAATATCGGCTTTTCGATTGCTGTGATTATTCTGTTAATATTGTTGAACTTCATGGGAATTCTTGATTTGACGGAAGGTGTCTTTCTTCATGAAATGTCCACCATTCTCGTTATCCTAAATGGTTTGAGATTGTTGAGAATGAAGTAAACTAGCAAATTTCACAAGGTAATCTAAGTTTTGCTGTGGTAGTGGCAGGATAAATAGTGTATCAAGTTATTTGGTCTATAACTGTAGCTGTAATGGATTAAAGTCGAAATTCCCGTATCTCTTTTATTACTTAAATGCTTGTAGTTTTCTAGTTCCAATACTCCATGGAAGTATTGGAACTTACTTTGCGAGCCGATACCTGTTGTTATGGATTGCGTTTGGTTTATCCGTAATCTCTAATACACAATTTATAGTATTGCACCGAGTGTGGAAAGGAGCCAGCTGATACAGGAGAAACCCTGTTCTAGCTACTGATTACTCCAGTATCGATTTATATGAAGATTCTGAATTTACAAAACCTTTAAAAATAGTGAAAGTACGTTTATCTTACGCAGACTTTTTGGTATAATGAAAGCCTATTATATGAAAAGGAGATGTTCATGATTAAAAAAGGTTCCTTAACGGGTTTGCTTCTATTTGGTATCTTTTTTGGAGCAGGAAATTTGATTTTTCCACCCACACTTGGTGTGTTATCGGGGCAGCATTTCTGGTCTGCCATTAGCGGATTTGTCTTATCAGGAGTAGGAATTGCGGTCCTAACTCTCATTATTGGGACATTAAACCCCAAAGGTTATGTCTATGAGATTTCACGCAAAATTGCGCCCTGGTTTGCAACGATTTATTTGGTAGCTCTCTATTTGTCTATCGGTCCTTTCTTTGCTATTCCTCGGACAGCTACGACAGCTTATGAAGTGGGAATTGCTCCGCTTCTAGCTAGTAACAGCCAGTGGAGCTTGCTTATCTTTACGGTAGTCTATTTTATTGCTGCCTACCTGATCTCGCTCAATCCCTCTAAAATCTTAGACTTAGTCGGTCGCATTTTAACTCCGGTCTTTGCCCTTTTGATTGTAGTCTTGGTGGTATTAGGGGCTATAAAATACGGTAGTGCCAGTCCGATGTCGGCATCTGGAACGTATGTAACAGCAGCTTTTGGAACAGGATTTTTAGAAGGCTATAATACATTAGATGCCCTTGCAGCTGTTGCTTTTAGTGTGATTGCAGTGGAGACGATGAGCCAACTGGGCTTTACTTCTAAAAAAGAATATGTCTCTACAATTTGGATTGTTGGGGTCGTAGTGGCTCTAGGTTTCAGTGCCCTCTATATCGGTCTTGGATTCTTAGGGAATCACTTCCCGATTCCAGCAGAAGTCATGGCATCCGACGCTCATAAGGGTGTTTACGTACTCTCACAAGCAACACAGGCGATTTTTGGCTCAACTGCTCAGATTTTCTTAGCCGTTATGGTGACCATGACTTGTTTTACAACGACAGTTGGCTTGATTGTATCAACATCAGAGTTTTTTGTAAAAACATTCCCACGTTTAGGGTATAAAGTTTATGCGACCCTCTTTACTTTGATTGGCTTTGGAATTGCCAATATCGGTCTGTCCGCCATTATTGCTTATTCAATACCTGTTTTACAGATTCTCTATCCGATTACCATTGCTATTGTTCTTTTAGTCATTGTTAATCGCTTGGTCCCATTATCAAAAATTGGCATGCAGATCACTATTTTCTTAGTTACGGTGATCGCCTTGGTGACAATTGTTGGAGAACAATTCAAATTGGACCTCTTAAAACAACTGATTGCTACTTTACCATTTGCAGATGCCTCTCTTCCATGGTTAGTGCCAGCTTTGATTGGTTTGGTGATTGCTTTCTTATTACCTGATAAACAGATAGCAGAAAGTTTTGAATTGGAATAGTACTGTCAATCTATCACGAAAGTGGTAGATTTTTTCTTATCAAATTCAAGTTTTTTCACATCAAATTCTCTAGTTTTTGGTGTCAAAGAAGATTATACTAGAGTTACAAAAAAATAAGGAGTAACGAAATGACTTCAGTTGTATTTCTACTATCGGTGTTTCTAGCAGGAATTTTATCCTTCTTTTCACCCTGTATCTTACCCCTTCTACCAGTCTATGTTGGGGTCTTACTGGATTCAGATGAGCCACGAACGGTACGATTTTTAGGTCTTGAGATTGCTTGGTATGGTATTGTCAAAACCTTATGTTTCGTTGCAGGATTATCCGTGGTTTTCATCACCTTAGGATATGGGGCGGGTTTTCTCGGCGATCTACTTTATGCTAATTGGTTCCGATATGTTTTGGGAGCAATCGTTATTGTTCTTGGAATCCACCAAATGGGGCTCATCAATATTGCCCAGTTGCAGAAACAAAGAAGTGTTCCATTCAAACAATCTAAGAAACGCAATGATTTCTACAATGCTTTTTTACTCGGTTTGACTTTCAGCTTTGGTTGGACGCCGTGTGTCGGTCCGGTTCTCAGTTCGGTGCTTGCAGTTGCAGCATCTGGAGGAGCTGGTGCTTGGCAAGGAGCACTCTTAATGTTGCTCTATACATTAGGGCTTGCTCTACCTTTTTTACTGGTAGCTTTAGCATCATCAGTTATTCTACGTTACTTCAGTAAACTTAAGCCTTATATGGGAACCTTAAAGAAAATTGGGGGAGCCCTCATTGTCTTAATGGGAATCTTGCTCATGTTGGGTAACTTAAATATTTTGGCGCAATTGTTTGGATAAACCAAATAAATAAATCATAACAATAAAATAAAATGATGGAAAAGGAGAAATTTCATGAAAACCAAAACATTACTACTGGCTAGCCTCCTATCAGTAGGAGTATTAACAGCTTGCTCTCATCAAGGGGCAGAGAATATGGAAAAAATGGATGATAGCTCCATGATGAAAAAAGAAGATCAGATGTCTGATGAAAAAATGTCTGATACAGACAATATGAAAAAAGATGAGATGGTAGAAGGAGCAAGTCAAGCGATGAACGATGGAAAACCAGCACCTGATTTTAATTTAGAAGGTGTAGACGGAAATACCTATAAGCTATCTGATTTCAAAGGAAAAAAAGTGTATCTAAAATTCTGGGCTTCGTGGTGTTCCATCTGTCTGTCAACCTTGCATGACACAGATGAACTTGCGAGCCAAGAAGAGGGGAAAGATTATGTTATTTTGACGGTTGTTTCCCCTAATCATATGGGTGAAAAGTCTGCAGAAGATTTTAAAAAATGGTATGATGGACTTGGTTACAAGCACGCGCCAGTCCTTCTGGATCCAAGTGGAAAATTATTACAAGAGTATGGTATTCGTGCCTATCCAACTTCAGCCTTTATCGGTAGCGATGGAGTATTGGTAGAAACCCATCCAGGTTTTATGGACAAGGCTGGTATTGAAGCAAAATTGAATGAAATCAAGTAGGAGTAGCATATGGAAGATAAGTCAAAAGTATTCCTCCTCCTTGGTGGAGTGTTCATCGTGGCGATTGTTTTTGCATTGGGAAGTCGTCTGTTGACTAATTTTTCTTCGGCGTCTCCGTCCCAAATCAAGGCTGCTACGATGAGTCAAAGTAATGAAGTCACAAGAAAGGATAAAAAAGACAATATGACAAAAGATCTTAGGGAAATTTATCTTGCAGGTGGTTGCTTTTGGGGAGTAGAAGAATACTTCTCACGTATTTCGGGCGTAGTAGATGCCGTATCTGGCTATGCCAATGGAAAAGGAAGTAGTACCAAGTATGAGTTGATTAGCCAGACAGGTCACGCTGAGACAGTTAAAGTTACTTATGACAGGAATCAAATATCTCTCCGTGAAATCTTGCTTCACTATTTTCGGATTATTGACCCAACGAGTGTAAACAAGCAAGGGAATGATCGTGGAAGTCAGTACCGGACAGGAGTTTATTATACTGACAAGGACGATTCAGCAGTCATCGAAGAAGTTTTTAATGAGCAGGCACAAAAACTTGATAAACCACTTGCTGTTGAAAAAGGGAACTTAGAAAACTTTGTAGAAGCTGAGGAGTACCATCAAGATTATCTCAAGAAGAATCCGAATGGTTATTGCCATATCAATGTCAATCAGGCAAGCTATCCTGTCATTGATGAACATTTGTATTCCAAGCCAAGTGATGAAGAAATCAAGAAAATGCTGACAGCAGAAGAGTATGCTGTGACCCAAAAGAATGACACAGAACGTGCCTTTTCAAATCGTTATTGGGATCAATTTGAAGAGGGAATCTATGTGGATATTGTAACTGGAGAGCCCCTCTTTTCCTCAAAAGACAAGTATGATTCTGGTTGCGGTTGGCCAAGTTTCTCAAGACCAATTAGCCCAGATGTAGCAACTTATAAAGAGGATAAGAGCTTCAATATGGTACGGACGGAAGTGAGAAGTCGCGTTGGGGATTCTCATCTAGGTCATGTCTTTACAGATGGTCCTAAAGATAAGGGAGGTCTCCGCTATTGTATCAATAGTCTTTCAATCAAATTTATTCCAAAATCAGAAATGGAAAGTAAGGGCTATGGCTATCTCTTAGATTATGTTTAATCTTCTCGTTTGAAACGGTGTCCTCGTAGTTTAACTCCCAGGATGCTTGCGATTTGAGCAAGGTCGCAAAATGATCAGTTTCATTTGATGATACGAATGATAAGGCGGGGAAACTCGTCTTATTTGTTGCGAACAAAGGAGTGGTTTCAGCTAGAATTTGCTATACTAGAGATAGATTATACCGTTCCATCGCTAAAAAGCCTTCAATGGATGTTAGCTAGGTTGTTTTTTAAGTATAGGGACAGGAGAAGTAGATGTATAAATTGATGATTGTAGAAGATGAATACCTCGTTCGACAGGGGCTTTCATCCTTGCTTGATTTTGAAAAATTGAATATGGAAGTGTTGGCAGAGGCAGAAAATGGTGTAGAGGCTTGGGAACTGTTTCAGAAAGAGCAGGCGGATATCCTTTTAACAGATATTAACATGCCTCTTATGAATGGTCTTCGCTTGGCGCAATTGGTTAAGGAACACTATCCAGATACTCATATTGTTTTTTTGACTGGTTATGATGAATTTGACTATGCTCTATCAGCTGTCAAACTAGGGGCAGATGACTATCTTCTCAAGCCTTTCTCTAAAGCTGATGTAGAGGAGATGCTACTCAAGGTTCGGGATAAACTGGATAGGGAAGAAAAGCGGCAGCAAATTCATGACTTACTTCAGAAACGTGAAGAATCTAGCCTAGCCCAGCTGATTCAAGAGCGTTTAGCAGATCAAGATTTATCCCTTAAGTCCCTAGCCCAGGATATGGGATTTAGCCCCTCTCATCTTAGTGTTGTTTTGAAAAAAGAGTTGGGTATCCCTTTTCAAGACTATCTGATTCAGGAGCGTATGAAAAAGGCTAAGCTCTTATTGCTAACGACAGATTTAAAGATCTATGAAATAGGAGAGCAGGTGGGCTTTGAGGATATGAACTATTTTTCTCAGCGATTCAAGCAGATTGTGGGAGTAACACCCCGCCAATTTAAGAAGGGGGAACAAGAATGAAGCGTTACTCTCTCTTCGTTCAGTTGGTCGTCTATATTGCGACCATCATGCTCTTTCTCTTAGGTATAGTCGGAGCACTCTACTATCATACGAGTTCTAATATTATCCGAGAAACTACTGAGAAAAGTACACAAAATACTATTTCCCAAGGAGGACAATTTGTCCAGTCATGTTTGGAAAAGCTAAAAGAAACAACCGGTAGTCTTGCAGGGAATGACTTGGTCAAACTCTATGCAGAAAACGCTACTATGAAAAACGAGGAAAATCTTCGGAAATTATTTGATACGGTTTTATCGACGGATCGCGATTTGGTTTCAGCTGTTCTTGTGACTAAATCTGGTCATTTGCTGGCAACAGATGAAGCGACTAGTATGAAAACCTCTAGTGATATGATGAAAGAGGCATGGTATCAAGCAGCTATCCGTGAGGACGCTATGCCTGTCCTCACTCCTGCCCGTCAGAATTTATCAGAATCAAGTGATAAGTGGGTTGTATCTATTACCCAAGAAGTGGTTGATGAAAAGGGGGACAATCTGGCAGTAATCCGTCTTGATATTGCCTATGATACCTTATCGCGCTATTTGGACAGTTTGCAATTGGGAGCAGCTGGCTTTACCTTTATCATCAATAAGAATCATGAATTTGTCTATCATCCCGAAAAAAGTGTTTATTCATCTAGTCAAGAGATGAAAGCCTTGGAGCCTTATATTCTTATCGAAAATGGCTACGTCAATGCTTCCTATATCTATCAGTACAAGATTCCACAGAGCGATTGGGTGATGATTGGGGTCGCTTCTATGGAGAATCTTCATCAGTTACAAGGTCAGATGATGTTGTCTTTTGTAGGAACAGGCCTCCTAGCCTTGGGGATTAGTTTTCTAGGTATTTGGTTTATCTTGCGTCATTGGATTAAGCCTTTACGAGATTTGCAGGAAACGATTCTGGCTATTGGAAATGGCGATGCTAGCTTGCGTGCGCGTGAAGAGGGGGCACCTGAATTGGTCGATTTGGCTCATCACTTTAACGGCATGTTGGATCAGATTGATAAACTGATGTTAGCTGTCAAAGAAGAGGAGCAAAACGTTCGAAAATATGAGCTTCAAGCTCTCTCTAGTCAGATTAATCCGCATTTTCTTTATAATACCCTAGATACCATTGTTTGGATGGCAGAGTTTAACAAAGGCAAAAAAGTGGTCGAAGTGACCAAGTCACTTGCTAAGTATTTTCGCTTGGCTCTCAATCAGGGAAATGAGCAGATTTCTTTAAAAGATGAGATTGACCATGTACGTCAGTACCTTTTTATCCAGAAGCAGCGTTACGGGGATAAGTTGGCTTTTGAAATTGAAGAAGATGCACAATTTGATGATTTTCAATTGCCTAAATTAGTCTTGCAGCCTCTGGTTGAAAATGCTATCTACCATGGAATCAAGGAAATAAAAAGGCAGGGCTTGGTGCGTGTGTCTGTTCAGGAACAAGGTGATTTTCTGGTCGTTTCTATCTATGACAATGGCCGTGGCATGATCGTTCAGGATACGGTGGAAAATTTTCTGGTCAAACTAGGAGGGGTTGGACTTACCAATGTCAATCAGCGCTTGCGCTTACAATTTGGAGAACCGTACCAGATGTTGATTGATTCTAAAGAAGGCTCTCATACGATTATTTCGCTTTTTTTTCCCAAAAAATAAAAATGGACAATTAAGTCCAAATTTTCTAAAAAATCTTGTTTACGACAAAATAGTTGAAGCGCCTTCAATAATATGTTATTATAATAACAACAAATAAAAAGGGGGACAATCCTATGTCAGAAGAAAAATTGTCAGCAACATTAGACCAAGTGACCGGTGGCTTGAAAGAGACAGCTGGAAAAATTGTTGGAGATAAAAAGACAGAAGTTGAAGGCCTAGTTGAAAAAACAGCTGGGAAGGCAAAAGAATTGGCTGATGATGCAGTGGATACAGCAAAAGACCTTGCTGAAGATGCCAAGGGTGCTGTAGAAGGTGCCGTAGAAGGCCTTAAAAATGTTTTTGGCAAATAAGTCACTGATAAAAGGATGATGCTAGGTCAAATCTAGCATCATTTTTTATGCCTTGAATTTCCTCTTAAAAATGTTGTGATTTCTTGAGCATAATTTTTGTAATCGGTATCAAATTCTAGTATAATGTAGAATGTAAAAAAATATTTTTTAGGAAAGTGAGAGTTACTTATGTCTAAAATTGTTGTTGTTGGTGCAAACCACGCTGGTACAGCTTGTATCAAAACTATGCTAACCAATTATGGTGCTGATAACGAGATTGTTGTATTTGACCAAAACTCAAATATCTCATTCCTTGGTTGTGGAATGGCGCTATGGATTGGTGAGCAAATTTCTGGTCCAGAAGGTTTGTTCTACTCCGATAAAGAACAGTTGGAAAGTCTTGGCGCAAAAGTATACATGAACTCACCAGTTGAGTCTGTAGACTATGATAAGAAAGAAGTACATGTTCTTTTAGAAGATGGTAGCAAACACGTTGAATCTTATGATAAATTGATTTTTGCTACAGGTTCACAACCAATCTTGCCACCTATTAAAGGTGCAGAAATCAAAGAAGGTTCACGCGAATTTGAAGCGACTCTTAAAAATCTTCAATTCGTTAAATTGTACCAAAACTCAGCAGATGTTATTGAAAAATTGAAAGATGAAGACATCAAGCGTGTAGCTGTTGTTGGTGCGGGTTATATTGGTGTGGAACTTGCAGAAGCCTTTGAGCGTAAAGGTAAAGAAGTTATCTTGATCGATGTTGTGGACACTTGCTTGGCAGGTTACTATGACCGCGATTTGACAGATATGATGAGCAAGAACCTTGAAGATCACGGTATCAAATTGGCATTTGGTCAAACGGTTCAAGCGATTGAAGGTGATGGTAAGGTAGAACGTATCGTAACAGATAAAGAAAGTTTTGATGTTGATATGGTCATCCTGGCAGTTGGATTCCGTCCAAATACAGGTCTTGGAGATGGGAAGCTTGAACTCTTCCGCAATGGTGCTTTCCTTGTAAACAAAAAACAAGAAACCAGCATGAAAGATGTATATGCTATCGGGGACTGTGCGACTGTTTATGATAATTCAATCGGTGATACAAACTATATCGCCCTTGCAACAAATGCCGTACGTTCAGGTATCGTAGCAGCTCACAATGTATGTGGAACTGAGCTTGAATCAATCGGTGTGCAAGGTTCTAATGGTATCGCTATTTACGACCTTAAGATGGTCTCAACTGGTTTGACACTTGAAAAAGCGAAACGCTTTGGTTACAATGCAGTAGTGACTGAGTTCACAGATAATCAAAAACCAGAATTTATTGAACATGATAACTTCCCAGTAACTCTTAAAATCGTTTATGACAAGGATACACGTGTTGTTCTTGGAGCACAGATGGCATCTAAGGAAGATATGTCAATGGGAATCCACATGTTCTCACTTGCTATTCAGGAAAAAGTTACAATCGAACGCTTGGCGCTTCTTGATATCTTCTTCCTACCACATTTCAATAAGCCATACAACTACATCACAATGGCAGCTTTGGGTGCGGAATAAGCAATAGTCTATGAAGGAGCTGGACAATTGTCCAGTTCTTTTTGCTTTGGCTTTTTCCTTTGTCTCGTTTTTGATATAATAGAGAAATTGGAAGTCTAGGAAGACAGAGGCTAGTCTGTTATGGATATTCTATAAATCAACATCTGATGAACAGCAAGAAGGCTACTGCATAATAGAAAAGAATGGCAGCTGCTCTAGCTGGTTATGGTTTTCTAAAAGAATCATGATTCAGCAAGATTGGGTCAAAGAACCACCTTATAACGTTGTATGGTATCCATAAGTTGCCAATCGATGCTTGGCTGAACTACTAGCTAGTAGAGGATGGAGTTCTTGGAAGTCGTAAGAGGTCTGCTTCCAATTGTTCACAGGGCTAGAAGCTGGTAGTTGGAGGAGTAGGAGTGTTGATTTTCTTGAATGATAGGAGTTGGAGGAGAGAAGATGAATCCCTTATTAAATGGAATGAACGATAAACAGGTAGAGGCAGTACGAACGACAGAAGGTCCTTTGTTGATTATGGCGGGGGCAGGTTCTGGTAAGACCCGTGTCTTAACTCACCGTATTGCGTATCTGATTGATGAAAAATTGGTGAATCCTTGGAATATTTTAGCGATTACCTTTACCAATAAAGCAGCTCGGGAGATGAAAGAGCGGGCTTTTGCGCTCAATCCTGCAACTCAGGATTGTTTGATTGCGACTTTTCACTCCATGTGTGTACGGATTTTACGCCGAGATGCTGATCAGATTGGCTATAATCGTAATTTTACCATTGTGGATCCGGGGGAGCAGCGAACCTTGATGAAGCGGATTTTAAAGAATCTGAATCTGGATCCGAAAAAATGGAGTGAACGCTCTATTTTAGGTACAATTTCCAATGCTAAAAATGACTTAGTGGATGAAGTAGCCTATGAAAGTCAGGCAGGAGATCTGTACACGCAGATTGTAGCCAAATGCTATAGTGCCTATCAAAAAGAATTGCGTATGAGTGAGGCAGTAGATTTCGATGATTTGATTATGCTGACCTTGCGCCTGTTTGATCAGAAACCAGATGTATTGACTTATTATCAACAGAAATTCCAATATATCCATGTTGATGAGTATCAGGATACCAACCATGCCCAGTATCAGTTAGTCAAGCTCCTTGCTTCCCGTTTTAAGAACATCTGTGTCGTGGGAGACGCTGATCAGTCCATCTATGGCTGGCGTGGGGCGGATATGCAAAATATTCTTGATTTTGAAAAGGACTATCCAGAAAGTAAGGTAGTGCTACTGGAGGAAAATTATCGTTCAACCAAGACCGTTTTACAGGCAGCCAATGATGTCATCAACAACAACCGTAACCGCCGTCCGAAAAATCTCTGGACACAAAACGATGAAGGAGATAAGATTATCTACTACCGGGCTCGTGATGAGCAAGATGAGTCCATTTATGTGGCAGGTCAGATTGATGAATTAGTACGAGCAGGTCACTCCTATCGTGATGTTGCCGTACTATACCGGACCAATGCCCAATCCCGGACGATTGAAGAAGCTCTTTTAAAGGCGAATATCCCCTATACCATGGTCGGTGGAACCAAGTTCTATAGCCGTAAGGAAATCCGTGATGTTATTGCCTATCTAAATGTGATTGCAAACCCAGCAGATAACCTATCTTTTGAGAGAATTGTCAATGAACCCAAACGTGGCGTAGGACCTGGTACGGTGGATAAAATCCGTGATTTTGCTCAAATGCAGGCTACCTCTTTACTAGAAGCAAGCCAGAATATCATGTTATCAGGGATTAAGGGGAAGGCAGCACAGGCAGTTTTTGACCTGTCTACTCTTCTTTATCAGTTGCGGGAACAATTGGATGATCTGTCGATTACGGAGTTGGTGGAGGCTGTTTTGAGTAAGACTGGCTATATCGAGACGCTCACGCTTCAGGCAACCTTGGAGGCTAATGCTCGAATTGAAAACCTGCAGGAGTTTCTCTCTGTAACCAAGCATTTTGATGAGGAAAACAAGGTAGAAGGAGAAGCAGGTTTGGAAATCTTGAGCCGTTTCCTCAATGATTTGGCTTTGATCGCAGATACAGATGATAGTGATCGGGAGAACTCTGAAGTGACCTTGATGACCTTGCATGCGGCTAAGGGACTAGAGTTTCCAGTCGTCTTTCTTATCGGTATGGAAGAAAATGTCTTTCCGCTCAGTAGGGCAGCTGAAGATGAGGACGAATTAGAAGAAGAACGTCGTCTTGCCTATGTAGGTATTACTCGTGCGGAAAAGCAACTTTACCTGACGAATGCAAACTCACGCCTTTTATTTGGGCGAAGCAACTATAATCAACCAAGTCGTTTTATCCGGGAAGTGTCGAGTGATTTACTGGATTATCAAGGCTTGGCTAGACCTGCGAATACTGCCTTTAAGGCCTCCTATGTCAATGGTCAGACTAGTCAGTTTGGGCAAGGCATGAGTTTACAACAGGCGATTCAATCCCGCAAGTCTCAGATTCAGCCGCGTAGCTTGGGAGATAATCTACCATTTAGCAACTCGAATCGTACACCTCAAGCTGATTGGGCTGTGGGAGATATTGCTATTCACCGCAAATGGGGACGAGGGACTGTCCTTGAAGTCACAGGTAGTGGTAGCAGCCAAGAGTTGAAAATCAATTTTCCAGAGATGGGACTAAAAAAAGTTTTAGCAAGTCTTGCACCGATTGAAAAGGAGAATTAAGATACGAGAGCGTGAAACGAGTAAAGCAAAAATAGAAGGTTTGACGAAGAACCTTTAGGTTCTAGAAAAACCTATCTTTTTTGCACAACTCCTAGCTCGAGTTCAATTAAGATGTGAGGACGTCAAGAGCCAAGTAAAAATAGGAGATTGACGCAGTGTTCGATGAACACGAGGAAATCTCTCCTTACAGGATTCTCAGCTGTAATCAGCTAAAGCCAAAACAGCTGCCTATCTTTTTTACACAGCTCTTAGTCCGAACTCATTTACATAAGATGTGAATCCGTTAAAAAACCGAATGAAAAATAGGCGGCCGAACAGAAGTTGCTTGCAACTTCGTTGCGAGACCCCGGCGAAGCTAGCTAGGCTAGTCACAAATGAAATGCAGTGAATAGTCAGCTAGCTACCGCCAATAAAACAAGTTAGTGTATCTTATTCATTTTTTATCTTTTTTCCGAGGTTTTAGGTTGAACTCAGTTATAACAGGACACGAGAGCGTGAAACGAGTAAAGCAAAAATAGAAGGTTTGACGAAGAACCTTTAGGTTCTAGAAAAACCTATCTTTTTTGCACAACTCCTAGCTCGAGTTCAATTAAGATGTGAGGACGTCAAGAGCCAAGTAACAATAGGAGCTTGACGCAGTGTTCGATGAACACGAGGAAATCTATCTTTTTTACACAGCTCTTAGTCCGAACTCAGTTACATAAGATGTGAATCCGTTAAAAACCGACTGAAAAATAGGCGGCCGAACAGAAGTTGCTTGCAACTTCGTTGCGAGACCCCGGCGAAGCTAGCTAGGCTAGTCACAAATGAAATGCAGTGAATAGTCAGCTAGCTACCGCCAATAAAACAAGTTAGTGTATCTTATTCATTTTTTATCTTTTTTCCGAGGTTTTAGGCTGAACTCATTTACATAAGATGTGAGGACATCAAGAGCCAAGTAACAATAGGAGCTTGATGGTGGTTTGATTTACATTTAAACCAAAATATACTCATTTAGTTTAACTTTTATTACTTCGACGATTGTGGAAACTCCGTTTCCCTATTTCCTACTTCCAATCATCTGGAAGATGATTGGAACTCGCTTTGCCGTACTCTACGATTGTTACTGACTATCGTCAGTATGATTTCCAACCTTCAACAGTCATTAGACTGTTGAAGCAGCCTGCAGCTCGTTGCCTAGTACTAAAAGTAAACGAAACAACTATACTACAAAAATAAAAAGTGCAGAAAAACGAGACGATGAAATCACGATTTTCCGCACTCTTTTTTACACAACTCTTAATCCGAACTCAATTAAACCAAGATACAAAAGCCATGAAGCGATCCGAGTAACAATAGAAGACGGACGCAATGCTTGTCAAATACTATCCTCTTCAAAATAATACTCTTTAAAAATCAAAAGGATACTTGGTCAACTTGCCTTGGTGAAGGCTCGTTCTATCTTCGGCTTCGATTATAAGGAATTAGCGGTGCTACTCTCATTTCCAAGCTTTCACAATTCTTCATTGTGAAAGCTAGTCTACTTTTGATGTTTATTGAGTATAAGAATATCCTATTTTTACAGTATTCCAAGGAATCTGGTAAAGAGGCATGTTTTTTCGACTTTTGGTATAATAGAGCCAAAGATATACCCAGGACAGATGATAGGAGAAAGAGCCTATGAAATTATACTATGCAGATATTCGTTATCCCTTGACTAGCTTTCTAGCCAAACTGGCAAGGGATTATACACAAGCAGGGAAGCGGGTCTTTTATATTGCTCCCAACTCCCTCTCTTTTGAAAAGGAAAGGGCAGTATTGACCCTCTTAAAGGAAAAGGGGTCCTTTGATATGATGGTGACCCGTTTTGAACAGCTGGCGCGCTATTTTACGCTTAATCAGGTAGAACAGATGAAAAACTTGGATGATACCGGTCTCGCTATGCTCTTTTTTAGGCTTTTATCCCAGATGGATGATACAGAATTTCAAGTCTATAGCAAGGTTAAGCAGGATATCGCCTTTATCCAGCAACTAGTTGCTTTATATAAGGAAATGCAGCGTTCCAATCTTACAGTTACAGATTTAGTACAGTTGGATTCACCGGATAAAGAGGCGGACTTGGTCAAGATTTTACGGGCTTTTGAAGAGCTAATGATCTCAGAACGTTTTCAAATTTCTACTCCAATAGCTCAATTTCGTAAGGCTGTTGAATCTGGCCAGCTAGATCAGGAACTAGCAGGTGTTGTCCTTGTTGTAGACGGCTTTACTCGTTTTTCAGCAGAAGAAGAGGCACTGATTGCAGCCTTGGATGGACGTGTAGGAGAATTAGTTATCGCAACTTATGCGAGCCAAAAAGCCTATCAAGCGACTTATATCGAGGGGAATATCTATCAAGCTAGTGTGGAGTTTCTCCGCCATTTGGCGGAGACTTTCCAGAGTAAGCCCAGCTACTTAGCGGCTTCAGATGAGTTAGATACCTTTGGAAAGATTTCGAGGAATATTGAAGGACGTTATGATTTTTCTAGCCGTCAGGTGGCGTTAACAGCTGACGATCAAAAAGGGGTTCAGCTATGGGAGGTGACCAATCAGAGAGAGGAAGTTCGACAGGTAGCTCTCACCATTCGACGGCTCCTTCATCAAGGGATACGCTATAAAGATATTGTCGTTCTTTTAGGAGATGTGGATAGCTATCATTTGCAAGTTGGAAAGATCTTTGACCAATATGATATTCCTTATTATTTAGGAAGAGCTGAAGAGATGAGCCATCACCCTTTGGTGCATTGGATTGAATCCTTGGAACGCTTGAAGCGCTATCGGTTTAGAACAGAGGATATGCTCAATCTCTTGAAATCAGGTCTCTATCAGCACCTGAATCAGGAAGAACTAGATCGATTTGAGCAATATCTTTTATTTGCAGATGTGAAGGGGCAGACACAATTTGAACGGGTATTTACAGTAAAAAATGGCAATCGCTATGATTTGAAAGAGCTTAATCGGATTCGGGAGCAGATTATGGCCCCCTTGACAGCTTTTTTTAAGGCAGGTCCCCAACTAGGCAAAAGTCTGCTAGGGAAGTTTCGCACTTTTTGTGAAGCAACTGCCCTGCCGGATACTATGAAGGCACTATCTGCCTCCTTTGGGGAAATAGAGCAGGAAAAGGACGAGCAGGTCTGGAATCGCTTTGTTCATCTCTTAGAGGATATGCACCAGATTTTTGGAGATGAGAAGGTAACACTAGCTGATTTTCTAGCTATTTTGCGTGCTGGAATGCTAGCAAGTACCTACCGAACTGTACCTGCGACTGTTGATGTGGTGCGGGTCAAATCCTATGACTTGATTGAGCCTCATACAGCCAAATATATCTTTGCTATTGGTTTGACCCAGACCAATTTTCCAAAACTAACAAAGAATACCAGTCTCTTGACTGATGCAGAACGACTACGGATAAATGAAGCGACTGGTCGGTTGACCAAGCTCGATGTGGTGAGTCGTGAGAATGTCAAGAAAAATCATTTTGCGATGATTTCGCTGCTCAATGCAGCTAGTGACCAACTAGTCCTATCAGCTCCACAACTCGCTAATGAAACCGAAGAGGGGAAATCCCCCTATCTACAAGTCTTGCAGGCAATAGGGATTCCAAAAGTAGAAAAAGGAAATACTACTGGTTTTCAGCTAGACGATTTGTCACACTATAAGAGTTTGTTAGCTCGTGTGATTGAGGCGAATCGTTTGCCGTTTGAAGAGAAGTGGACTAAGGAAGAGGAAACTTTTTGGTTGGTTGCGATCCGTTATCTGCGTAAAAAATTGGAACAAGAAGAGATTGTCATTCCAGCTATTACAGGTGAAGTCGAGACTAGTCCCTTGGAGGTTGACACACTTGATGTCCTTTATCCAGCAGGTACCCCTCTCGTTTTATCTGCGTCTAGTTTGACAGATTTCTATCAGAATGAGTACTTGTATTTTATCAAGCATGTCTTGCGTTTGAGGGAGCGAGATAGTATCTATCCTGATGCACGTAGCCATGGAAATTTTTTGCACCGGATTTTTGAACGAGTGACAAGTGACCATAGCTCTCAATCTTTTGATGACAAATTGCAACAAGCCATCAGTGAGACCCGCAAGGAGCCCTCTTTTGAAGCCCTGTACCAATTCAATGCTGAAAGTCAGTTCTCAGAGACTGTCTTGCTGGACATTGCACGGGCAACGTCCTTGGTCTTACAGGCGGAGCCTGTTACAAAAGTTATGGCAAATGAAGCAGTCTTTCATTGGGAACAAGCCCCTTTTTTGACCTTAGAAAAGGGGCGTCCTGTTCAAGTAGTGGGGAAAATGGATCGTTTGGATCAATTGACTTCGGATCAGGCTTTTGGAGTGGTGGATTACAAATCAAGCAATAACCAGTTTCACATTGATCGATTTTACAATGGGCTTAGTCCACAGTTGATGACCTATATTGCAGCAGTGCAAGAGTTGCCAGAATTTAGTCAATCGGAGAAGATTTTTGGTGCTATGTATTTGCATATGTTCGATCCGATTGTTAAATTGACAGACACCAAATCAGAAGATCAGATTCTTGCCAACACCTATAAATCTTTAGTTTATAAGGGCTTATTTTTGGAAGAGGAGAGCAATCGCCTCAACCACTTATATGCCAAGACCAAGGCTTCACTCTTTACGAAGCAGGATTTGGATACGATGTTAGCCTATAATCAGACCTTGTATCGGCAAGCTGCAGAGAAGATTGTGGCAGGTCAGTTTGCAGTCAATCCCTATACTGAAGATGGTCGGTCAGTAGCAGGTGAGCAATTAAAGGCTATCACAGGATTTGAGGCTGATCGCCATTTTTCATTAGCCCGCCCGCTTTTGAAAGGTGGTAAGAAAGAGGATTGGTTAGACAGGATGAAGAAAGGAGTGGCAGATGAGGTTTGAAGCATTTTTAAGTTCAGCTGAAATTGCAGACTTGCAACGAGCAGAAGCCCAGTCAGAGAAGATGCAAAAACGAACACCTGAGCAGATCGAGGCGATTTATACCAATGGGCAAAATGTTTTGGTGTCGGCTTCTGCTGGTTCTGGAAAGACCTTTGTCATGGTGGAGCGGATTTTGGACAAGCTGAAGCGAGGAATTGGTGTGGATCAGCTTTTTATCTCGACTTTTACAGTTAAGGCAGCAGGGGAGCTGAGAGAGCGGATCGAGCGCCAGCTGACCAAGGCAATTCTTGATAGCCCAGATGAAGAATTGAAACGCCATTTATCACAACAGTTGACCAATCTTCCCAATGCTGCTATTGGAACCATGGACGCCTTTAGCCAACAATTAGTGGTGACCTATGGCTATCTTTTGGGAATTGCACCGACTTTCCGGATTTTGCAGGATAAAAATGAGCAGGACTTGCTCAAGCAGGAAGTGTTTTCGGACTTAGTAAGCGATTATATGGCTGGAAAAGATCAGGTAGTCTTTCAGCAATTGGTGCGAAATTTTTCGAGTAATCGTAAGGACATGAAAGGATTTCAGGAGGTTGTCTATCAGGTTCATACCTTTAGTCAATCGACAAGCAATCCTAAGGAGTGGTTAAGGACAACCTTTTTAAAGGGGTATGAGCAGTTTACGAGCCTTGCCAGTCTTCCAGCTTCGACTTTTGAAGGACTCTTAGATAGTATGGAGCGGGCTGCGAATGACTTGCAGGATGTGACAGACTTACCTACCTATAAAAAAGAGACCAAGGCAGGTAAGCCAACGGCAAACTATACCAAGCACCTAGCAATCATTGGTCAATTGAGGGAATTACTGGTAGCACATACTAACTATAGGGAAATGGAGCAACTCTTAGCAGTAGTTGCACAGGTGGTAGACATTTTACCGTCAGGTGCAGAAGTGACAGTGGCAGGTGAAAAATACCCAGTCTTTAAGGACTTGCAGGCACGCTTGACCAATTTAAAGCACCTGAAAACTGTTTTAACCTACCAGCCTCAGCTAGTTCCTCTTCTTCGTCTTTTGCGAGATTTTGTCCTTGATTTTTCAAGCCAATATCTGCAGCGGAAGATGCAGGAAAATAGCTATGAATTTACAGATATTAGCCATTTTGCTATTCAAATCTTGGAAGAGTATCCAGAGATTCGTAAGCTCTACCAGTCGACCTATCACGAGGTCATGGTTGATGAGTATCAGGACAACAACCATATTCAAGAGCGAATGCTAGATTTGTTATCAAACGGTTATAATCGTTTCATGGTAGGAGATATCAAGCAGTCTATCTATCGTTTTCGTCAGGCAGATCCGCGTATTTTCCAAGAGAAATTTGAACTCTATCAATCAGATCCAACTGCTGGTAAATTGATTCTTCTTAAAGAGAATTTTAGAAGCCAGTGCGAGGTACTGGATGCAACCAATGCCATTTTTACCCGCCTCATGGACAAGGAGGTTGGTCAAATCACTTACGATGAGACCCATTGTCTAGTTGCAGGCAGTGACCGTCAGAAAATACAACAGCCTCATCATCAAATGGAGTATTTGATTTACAATACCGATGTGGAAGAGGAAGAAAGGCTAGAGCAGGGGGAAGTCAGTGCTGGAGAGGTAGAGTTAGTCGCTAAGGAAATCATCCGTTTGCACAATGAAGAACAGGTTGCGTTTTCAGACATCACCTTACTTGTATCTTCAAGGACTCGCAATGAGCGTATTTTGACCAGTTTTGAGCAACATGGGATTCCCTTGGTATCTGACGGCGGGGAGGCCCACTATCTGAAGTCATTGGAAGTCATGCTTATGCTTGATACCTTGCGCGTTATTAACAATCCGCTCAACGACTATCCCTTCATTGCCCTTTTGAAATCACCGATGTTTCGTTTGACAGAAGATGAACTGACACGGATTGCCTTGCAGGCTGATTCGGCTTATTTTTATCAGAAATTGCAGCAGGCTTTGAGTGCTAGTGGTGATCATCCTCACTTGATCTCTCCTAGATTAAAGAAAAAGCTAGCGCATATTGAAACCTATCTGGTCAATTGGAGGGCCTATGCTAGGAACCATTCGATCTATGACCTGATTTGGAAGATTTTCAATGAGAAGTTTTACTATGATTATGTCGGTGCCCTGCCAAATGGTGACAAGCGCCAAGCAAATCTATACGCTCTCGGTCTGCGGGCAAATCAGTTTGAAAAGACAGGCTTTAAAGGCTTGGCGAGATTCATTACCATGATTGACAAGCTGATTGCGAGCGACAATGATTTGGCTGATGTAGAGCTTGCCCTTCCAGAAAATGCGGTTCAGCTCATGACCATTCACAAGAGTAAGGGCTTAGAATTTAAATATGTCTTTCTTCTCAATATGGACAAGGATTTTAGTCGTCAAGAAAGTAGGAGCCCGATTGTCCTTAGCAGGGAAAATGGAATTGGGGCCCAGTATTTGGCTGATATGAAAGATAAATTTGAAACGCCCTTGCCCCATGTCCGCGTTCAGATGAATACTCTACCCTATCAGCTCAATCAAGAAGAATTAAAACGCTTGAGTTTATCTGAGCAGATGCGTCTGCTCTATGTTGCCATGACGCGGGCTGAACAAAAGCTCTATCTGGTTGGAAAAGGAAGTCGGGAAAAATTGTCCAATAAATATGACGGTAAATCTCGTTTCGGTGTGTTAGCCCAGTCTACACGGGAATCCATGACCAATTTCCAAGATTGGATTTTGGCGATTGAAGAAGCCTTTCAGGGACAGGATCTCCATTTCAAAAAGACTTTTGTAGAGGCAGAAGAACTGACACCAGAAAAGATTGGTCGATTGGCTGTACCGGCGTATATGCCGGCAGATAATGTGAAAGACAACCGCCAGTCAGAAGATATTCTAGCTGCTCTGGATCGGCTGTCAGCTGTTGAGAAAATCAACCACCAGTACCGTGCTGCCATCGATTTACCGAGTGTTCGAACCCCTAGTCAAATTAAGAAACTCTATGAGCCAGTTCTCGCAGATGATGGCCTTGAAATCATGGAAACCTATGTTCCCAATCGGAAATTTCTCCTGCCTGATTTTGACCACAAGCAGAAGGTGACAGGAAGCCAGATTGGTTCTGCTGTACATGAATTGATGCAACGCTTGCCCCTTGTATCTCCTATTACAGCCGACACGGTGATTGATACACTTGCACAAGTGCATGCAGAAGAAGCTGTCAAAGAAAAGATTGACGTGAGTAAGATTGTTGCTTTTTTTGAACTGCCCCTAGGTCAGGAGCTATTGACCCAGCATAAGCGGGTTCGTAGAGAGCAGCCTTTTGCTATCTTGCGACCTGATACACATGCAGAAGAAGACTATGTTTTACGTGGTATTATTGATGGATTTATCCAGTACCCAGATCGGATACTCCTCTTTGATTATAAGACCGATCACTACCAGCATCCAAGCCAGCTAGTCCAACGCTATCGTGGTCAAATGGAGCTCTATGCAGATGCTCTCAAACAAGCCTACCAGGTTGATCTAGTGGAAAAATACCTCATTTTACTAGGTGGTGCTAAGATTGAAGTTGTTTCATTGCCTTAAAGTAAACAGCCCTCGTCACAGCGAAGTAACTTCTAGCCCTTCTTTTTACAGAATGGAAGAACTTTTAAGGCATACGGTTCGGCCATGCTTCATGCAATAGAAGCTCCTTGCTGTACAAAAAAATATTAGGGTGCAGGTCTATTTTTATAGTTCTTTTTTACCCGTACTATTTGTGATATAATAGGGCGAGAAAAGGAAGTAACATAAGGATGAATCAGACAAGGATTGACATTGAATATTACAAGCAATTAGCCCAGCAGAAACAAGGGGAACACCGCAAATTTTTAGCGATGTTAAAGAAAAAAGCTCCCAAAAATTTGGATAAGATTGTCCAGCAGCCTATCTCTTTGTGGAGAAGCTAAAAAAGTGTTTATAAGAGGGAGTGGCATAGAAGCTAGAGCTTATCCAGATTAGAAAAAGAGTCCATTTGAACTGTACCCCAATCGTTAGATTTTGTGTCTAGCTTTTGAGGTGCAGTTCAAAGTTTATACTTCTTCGTCTGATTCCATATTTTTTGTGGTAACTGTTGTGAACTTCACTCACTTTATGGATACGGAAGAAACGATCCAGTAGCGAATTTCTTAAATGTTATACTATTCAAAAGACAAAAACAAACTGATAATAGATTTATGGAACTTGCCATTGGACAAATGCTAACCACAATCCTAAATTCGCACCCGCTATCCAACCTACTCTTAGGACTGGTAGAGAAGTAGCCATTATCACAGCCTTGTACTCTTTAAAAGTTAAAAGGATACTTGGTCAACTTGCCTTGGTGAAGGCTCGTTCTCCCTTCGGCTTCGATTATAAGGAAATGAGCGGTGCTACTCTCATTTCCAACCTTTCACAATTCTTCATTGTGAAAGCTAGTCTACTTTTGATTTTTATTGAGTATGAGGTCATTTTGGGAAGTAGCTAGGCTTGTCTAAATGAAAAGCTACTCTTTGAACAGATGGTGCGTCAATATGCTATACTAATAGTAGAACGGATTACAAGGAGATAATTAGGTGGACTACAAATTTTTATTATTCGATCTTGACCATACCTTACTAGACTTTGCAGCTGCTGAGGAGCTTGCTTTGACGCAGTTGTTAGAAGCGATGGCTGTGGAAGATAAAGAGGCATTTAAGGCTTACTATAAGCCGATGAATCTAGCGATGTGGAAGGATTTGGAGCAAGGGAAGATCAGCAAGCAAGAGCTTATCAATACGCGTTTTTCGCGCTCTTTTGCCCATTTTGGACATACAGTAGATGGGGCTAAAATGGCACTTCTTTATCAGGAGTATATCAGTCAGCAGGGACAGACCTTTGATGGTGCAGTTGAACTATTGCAGGAGTTGACAGAGCAGGGGTATGAGTTATATGGAGCGACGAATGGGGTGACCTATATTCAGGAAAAACGCTTAGCACATTCCCCGATTCACCCCTTTTTCAAGAATATATTTATTTCAGAGCAAATGGGGACGAAGAAGCCCGAGGCCTTCTTTTTTGAAAAAATAGCTGAGCAGATTGCAGGCTTTACGAAAGAACAGGCTTTGATGATTGGTGATAGCTTGACGGCAGATATTCAAGGTGGCAATCATGCAGGAATTGATACCGTTTGGTACAATCCTTCTTCTCTAGAAAATCGAACCAGGGCTCTTCCCACTTATGAAGTAAACAATTACCAAGAATTACTAGCCCTATTACAGAAAAAGTAGGAGGAAAACATGAAGGACAAGTTTTTACAGGATATTCACCTCTTTGAAAATGTTAAGGTGCTGTCATCTGAAAAAGGGTATCTTGTGGTAACGACGGAAGTGGTGGACAAGTCCTTGAACTACTATGGCTTTGCTCATGGAGGTTATCTTTTTACCCTCTGTGATCAAATCAGTGGTTTGGTGGTGATTTCGACAGGCTATGATGCGGTGACCCTCCAGTCCAGTATCAACTACTTTAAGCCAGGGCAACTGGGGGATACTCTCGTCATCGATGGCAGATGTGTTCATGATGGTCGTACGACCAAGGTAGTGGATGTGACCGTAACCAATCAAAAGCAGGAAGAAATGGTCAAAGCAAGGTTTACCATGTTTGTTACAGGTGAGCGTGGCAAATGATTGCAAGTTCGTAATAGAAAATGGTGTGTTTATGAAAATAAGATGTATCTTATCTAGTCTTTTCTTACTCTTTCTTGTAGCTTGTGCAACATCTACAGCTGAAAAAGAAGTAGCCAGTTCAACTGGGGCAAGCCTTGCTAGTAGCTCTGTCCATTCACAAGCTATGGCAGAGACAGGATCCTCCTCTAGTCAGTCTACAGCACCTGCCTCGATTTCGGTCCAACCGACTTATAATGGTTCCTATTACAGTGTTGAAGGCAAGTATGGGGAGGTCATCGTTGTCAATAAACGGTATCCTCTTTCAAGCGACTATGCTCCGGGAGAAATTCCTGAAGCAGTATCTGCCTTTCAGGATCTTGTAACCCAGATGCAGTCCTTGGGCTATGATGTATCAAGGACCCAATATAGTGGTTTTCGTTCTTATGACATGCAGGCGGGTCTCTATCAATCCTATGTCGCAAATGATGGTAAAGAAAGGGCGGATCGCTATTCAGCAAGGGCAGGCTACAGTGAACACCAGACAGGACTGGCTTATGATATTCTAGACAGCAGTGGAGCGCTTCTAACGGAGCCCAGTGCAACTACATGGTTGGCTGAACATGCCCATTCCTATGGCTTTATTGTCCGTTACCCATCGGGAAAAGAAGCTATTACAGGCTATATGCCTGAATCCTGGCATATCCGCTATATCGGAAGGGAAGCCAGTGATATTTATCAATCTGGTCAAACACTAGAGGAATACTTTGGCGTGTCAGGTGGGGGATATGAAGATTGAGAACCGGTATTCACAGTTCAGCACTTCCATCTAATACTCGTCTTTAAGCTCCTCATCATTCATTTTTCAAGATACAGTCAGTTGAATACAAGTTCTAAAAGGGTTCTTTTCAGTCCTGCTTAGTTTAGAGCTGAAGCATTGCACATAAGAAAGGGAGTTTTTAGAGAAAAAAAGTGGGCTAGTCCTGCTTTTTTTGTTACAATAAAGATGATGAATGATTTGATAAGACATAAACTAGAATTGCTTCCGGATAGCCCAGGATGCTATCTGCATAAGAACCGATATGGTAAGATTATCTATGTTGGAAAGGCGAAAAATCTGCGCAGTCGTGTTCGCTCTTATTTTCGTGGTAGTCATGATACTAAGACAACGGCTCTGGTATCAGAAATTGCTGACTTTGAATTTATCGTGACCGAGTCCAATATTGAAGCCCTACTGTTGGAAATCAACTTAATTCAAGAAAACAAGCCACGCTACAATATCATGCTCAAGGACGACAAGTCCTATCCCTTTATCAAGATTAGCAATGAGCGTCACCCTCGTCTGATGATTACGCGTCAGGTTCGCAAGGACGGAGGGCAGTATTTTGGTCCCTATCCAGATGTGGGAGCTGCTAATCAGACCCTGAAACTACTGGAGCGTCTCTATCCTTTTCGGAAATGTAAGTTGCCAGAAAATAAATACTGTCTGTACTACCACTTGGGACAATGTCTAGCACATGGTGATCAGATGCCTAGTCGCAAGGATTACGCCCAAATGGTGACCGAAGTCAGCCAGTTTTTGACGGGGCATGATGATAAGATTGTCCATCAATTACAGGAAAAAATGCAGATGGCTGCTAGCAATCTGGAATTTGAAAAAGCTGCTGAATACCGTGACCTCCTGCAATCCATCTCTACTCTTCGCACCAAGCAACGGGTTATGGCTAAGGACTTGCAGGATCGGGATGTATTTGGCTACTATGTCGAAAAAGGTTGGATGTGTGTGCAGGTATTTTTTGTTCGTCAGGGAAAATTGATTGAGCGCAATGTCAATCTCTTTCCTTATTACAATGAAGCTGAAGAGGATTTCTTGACCTATTTGGGACAGTTTTACCGCAACCAGCAACATTTAATTCCTAAAGAGGTGCTCATTCCATCGGGGATCGATGAAGAAGCGGTGAAGAGTTTGGTAGATACTAAGATTGTCAAGCCACAACGGGGGGAGAAAAAGCAGCTCTTACAGCTGGCGACGAAAAATGCGCGTGTCAGCCTGCAGCAGAAATTTAACTTACTGGAGAAGAATCTAGAAAAGACACAAGGAGCAATTGAAAATATCGGTCAGTTGTTGGGAATTCCGACCCCCGTTCGGATTGAGGCCTTTGATAATTCCAATATTATGGGAACTAGCCCTGTATCAGCGATGGTGGTCTTTGAACAGGGGCTTCCGAATAAAAAAGAGTACCGTAAATACAAAATCAAGACGGTAGAAGGTCCCGATGATTATGCTTCGATGCGTGAAGTGCTCTATCGTCGCTATCGTCGTGTCCAGAAAGAGGGCTTAACTCCGCCTGATCTCATTATCATCGATGGTGGTCAGGGGCAAGTTCATGTGGCTAAGGAGGTACTTGAGCAGGAGCTTGGCATGAGTATTCCCATTGCTGGGCTTCAAAAAAATGACAGGCATCAGACCCATGACTTGCTCTTTGGCCAACCCTTGCAGGTGATTCCACTCTCGCGCAATTCACAGGAGTTCTTTCTCTTGCAACGGATTCAAGACGAGGTGCACCGTTTTGCGATTACCTTTCATCGTCAAGTGCGATCAAAAAATTCTTTTTCTTCTAAATTGGACGGCATTAAAGGTCTTGGACCGAAACGCAAGCAGGCACTCTTGAAGCATTTCAAATCTCTAAGTAAGATCCAAGAAGCGAGTTTCCAGGAGATTGCAGAAGCAGGGATTCCCTATGAAGTCGCTCAATCTGTAAAAGAAAAATTAAATGAGGATAGTCAACGTTGAAAAATTCCGTCATTCATGATAGAATGAGGGAACATACTGAAAGAATAGTTAGAACCTTTATTCACAGTTCAGCACTTCCATCTAAGGCTCGTTTTTAAGTTGTTCATCGTTTGTTTTTTACGTACAGTCGGTATTTCCTCAAAAAACGACCTTGATGAATGAAAACGATCTTTTATATAAAAGCACTTTGCTAGTGAATACAGGTTCTTATCAAAAGGAGAAGCCATGGCGTTTGGAGAAAAACAACACAAGAAAAATACGTTTGAGAAAATAACCCTTATTGTTGTCATTGTGATGGTGTTGGCAACCGTAGCTGGATTGATTTTGCCAGCCATCAGTGCCATTATGTAAGTAGCGGGGCTGGGAGGATTCCTCTAGCCCTTCTTTTATGACATGAACGATTAGGAGGAAATAGGTAAAAAGATGAGTATGTTTTTAGATACAGCCAAGATTAAGGTCAAGGCTGGTAAGGGCGGAGATGGCATGGTAGCCTTTCGCCGTGAGAAATACGTGCCCAATGGTGGTCCATGGGGTGGGGACGGAGGTCATGGTGGGAATGTAGTCTTTGTTGTAGATGAGGGCTTGCGTACCTTAATGGACTTCCGCTATAATCGCCAATTTAAGGCAGCTTCTGGTGAGAAAGGGATGACCAAGGGTATGCACGGTCGCGGGGCAGAAGATTTATTTGTCCGTGTACCGCAGGGAACGACTGTTCGTGATGCAGAGACTGGTAGGCTCATTACTGACTTAGTTGAGCATGGTCAAGAGTTTATCGTAGCACATGGAGGTCGTGGTGGCCGTGGAAATATCCGCTTTGCAACGCCGAAGAATCCTGCACCTGAAATTTCGGAAAATGGAGAGCCGGGCGAAGAACGTCAGCTCGAATTGGAATTAAAAGTTTTGGCAGATGTGGGCTTGGTCGGCTTTCCTTCCGTTGGAAAATCAACCTTGCTCAGTGTAATTACAGCAGCTAAGCCCAAGATTGGTGCTTACCACTTCACAACCATTGTGCCAAATTTGGGAATGGTCCGTACCAAATCAGGTGAATCTTTTGCAGTCGCAGATTTACCGGGACTGATTGAGGGAGCGAGCCAGGGAGTTGGGCTTGGAACCCAGTTTCTCCGCCACATTGAACGCACGCGGGTTATCCTGCACGTTCTAGATATGTCTGCCAGTGAGGGGCGGGATCCTTATGAAGATTACCTTGCCATCAATCATGAACTTGAAACCTACAATCTTCGCCTTATGGAACGTCCGCAGATTATTGTCGCAAATAAGATGGACATGCCCGATGCAGAAGAACATCTCAAAGAGTTTAAGAAAAAGTTAGCAGCTAGCTATGATGAATTTGATGAATTACCACAGATTTTCCCGATTTCTGGACTAGCACATCAAGGACTAGAGAATCTGCTAGAGGCTACGGCTGAATTGCTTGACAAGACACCAGAATTTCTTTTATACGATGAAGCAGAGTTTGAAGCAGAAGAAGTTTACTATGGCTTTAGTCCAGACGAGCCGGAATTTGACATTAGTCGTGCTGACGATGCCAGCTGGATTTTGTCGGGTGAGAAACTGGAAAAACTCTTTACGATGACCAACTTTGACCGTGACGAATCAGTTATGAAATTTGCCCGCCAGTTGCGTGGCATGGGAGTGGACGAGGCCTTACGTGCTCGCGGAGCTAAGGATGGGGATATTGTCCGCATTGGTACATTTGAATTTGAATTTGTAGATTGATGAGTGACTATCATTGATAGCCAATTCATCCCAATGAGTGCCGGTACTTGTAGAGCCCTACCCTATCCACGGTTTAGGTGTCTTTAGATAGTGATTTTATGATAATGCGACCAATGTTCATCTGTTCATTGTATAATTGAAGAGAATTGGAGATTTTACTATGGGAGATAAACCAATATCCTATAAGGATAAGGACGGAAATTTTGTTTCAGCAGCTGATATTTGGAATGCTGAAAAACTAGAGGAGCTCTTTAATAAGCTGAACCCAAATCGTAAATTCCGCTTGGAACGGGAAAAATTGCACCAGCAAACCAAGGAGTAAGAAGAAGGAGAGGGAGGAATCGTGACTTTAAGATCACGATTCCTCCCTCTCTTTTATAGTTGTTTAGTTTAAATGTATCGATTACCTATATCCGTTCAAAAGGAAATTGTTCCTACCTAATGAACATCACATCCAGATTAGGCGATGTAGCTGTAGATAGAAGTTTGCTACTTTCTTATTTTTCCTGTGTCTGAGTTCGGCTTGCAGAGCCATTCCCTAATTGTGAGGAGATAGGTCAAAGCATTCAAGAATCAACATCATGATAGTAGATACTTTTCTTACTGATTGTGTGCTTAAAACTCTTCTATCTGGATTTCTTGTAAGCCTGTTTCATCTAGGTGGTAAATCTTATCGCAGACTGCTTTTAGAAAGGCTCGATCATGAGAGACAGTAAGGATTGCACCTGGGAAATCAGAAAAGAGCTTGCGAACTTGGGGCTGTGAAGTCGGTGAAAAGTTTCGTGTTGGCTCATCTAATAATAAAACGGGACAGGCTTCTAAGACCATTTTTAGGAGTAGGAGCTTGGCTTGTTGTCCACCAGATAAGGAGGAAATAGGGTGTTGAGCCTCTTGGTGGGTCAATTGCAGACCAGCAAGGTGAGTGAGAGCCCGTTCTCCTTCTTTTGTATCGGGAGAAGATGTCAGAAATTGGAGGGGAGAAGCATTCCCATCGAGTAGTTCCTGATAATGCTGGGGCATATAGCCGATAGGATAGCTGGCCTGCTGTTGTAAGAGAGTATAGACTTGCTTGAGCAGGCTCGATTTGCCAGCACCATTTTTTCCAATAATCCCGATCTTTTCTTGGGCTAAAAACTGGAAGTTTAAGCTAGGAACCAAGAGCTTTTGCTCTACTTGCAAGGTGAATTTCTCTAGCTTCAGAAGAAGTTTGCGGGCTGGAAGTGGTACAATATCTTTAAAACAGAGCTCTATCCTATCTTCCTTGCTAGGCATTTCAGTCAGATTGCCAGCTTCCTTCTCATAGCGTTTTTCTTGAGCCAGGACTGATTTCATCTTTTTAGCCACCAGTCTCCCTGCAGTTGCATCATGGGTATTGCGGACTGTATATTCGACACTTTGATGAAGGCGATGGTGACGGTCTATCTTCTTTTGGTGATTCAGGTGTTCGTTGCGTGCTTGCTGGAGTTGGCGCTCAAACTGTGCTTCTCGGTTCTGAACATAGTTCGTATAAGGCAGAGCTTGAACAGTAGTTCGTGCGACCTGACGTTTTTTGATGCGTTCCAAATGTACGATTTTGCTTGCAGTCCGGCTCAAAAACGTTTCATCGTGGGAAATAAAGACCACGGTTTTATCGGACTGATGAATGAAGTTTTCCAACCATTTGAGGGTTGCTAGATCTAAATCATTGGAGGGTTCATCAAGAAAGAGAATATCTGTTTCTTTTGCCAGTTCTTTGATGAGCTGAATTTTTAATTTTTCACCTCCTGATAGGTTTGCTAATAATTGTGAATCTGAAAAACGCTGGCTATCAAAGTGCAATTCCCTGGCGTAGCGATAGAGGGCTGCATAATCGATAGTTCCCTCGTCTGTAGCAAAGAAATAGTCGTTGAGTGAGAGTTGCTCTAGCTTTGGCGGTAAGTGTTGGGGGATGTAGCTGTAGGAGACGAAGTCCCGCTGAATGTTTCCACTGAACTGAAGATAGGAGGAGACGGATTCTTCTTTCATCATCCATTTAAGGAGGCTGGATTTACCATTTCCCTCTTCTCCGATGAGTGCGACTTTATCCCCTCTGTTGATTATCAGAGATAGGTCGCAAACTAAGTTGGTTAAGTCCTTTTTATGGGTCAGGGTTAGATGTGTTATTTGTAACATAGATACTCCTTATACCAAATAGCCCTCGCTACACCAGTAGGGCTATTTACTTGTATCAGAGAACCTTTTTCTATCCCCTCAAAGCTATAGAGAAGTGGGGAGGGGGTATCTGTTTGGAGAATGGTGGTATTACTATGTGTCCAAAAGTCCGCACAAAAAGGAGATACAAGTCAACTAAAAGCCTACTGGTAAAGCATGGTGATACGCAAAAGAATGCAGTGAAACTGCCTATTTACGCTTGCAAACTTTAACAAATAGACTTAGTTGTTCATGTCTCCTTACCTCCGAATATGATGTTTTCACTATACCATAGAAAGAGAGGCTTGTCAATATATCTTTTGTCAATTTTCCTGACTGTATCGTTTCCCCACTTATTTTGTTACTTATTTGTACATCCTATTTTGAAATCAAAGAAACAGTAGTATATAAAAGCAATGTTGGCTGAAAAACCCGCTTATCTGATGTGGTCAAGTGTGCTAATTTGGTGAATTTTTGGTATAATGAATAGAAGACTTTTAAAGGAAGAGATATGAACGTAGAAGATTTAAAAAAGCGTCAAGAGAAGATTCGAAATTTCTCTATCATTGCCCACATTGACCATGGAAAGTCAACTTTGGCAGACCGTATTTTGGAAAAGACAGAGACAGTGTCAAGTCGTGAAATGCAGGCACAGTTATTGGACAGTATGGACTTGGAACGGGAGCGTGGGATCACGATTAAGCTCAACGCTATTGAATTGAACTATACTGCTAAAGACGGTGAAAGCTATATTTTTCATCTGATTGATACTCCGGGACATGTCGATTTTACTTATGAGGTATCGCGCTCACTCGCTGCTTGTGAGGGTGCGATTTTGGTCGTGGATGCAGCGCAGGGAATTGAAGCTCAAACTCTGGCAAATGTCTACCTTGCCTTGGATAATGATTTGGAGATTCTGCCTATTATCAATAAGATTGACCTACCTGCAGCAGATCCAGAGCGTGTTCGTCAGGAAATTGAAGATGTAATCGGTCTTGATGCTAGTGAGGCAGTACCGACTTCTGCCAAGGCTGGAATTGGGATTGAGGAGATTTTAGAGCAAATCGTCGAGAAGGTCCCTGCTCCAGCAGGAGATGTAACAGCACCGCTTAAAGCCTTGATTTTTGACTCTGTTTATGATGCTTATCGTGGTGTGATCCTCCAAGTACGTGTCATGGACGGCTTGGTCAAGCCTGGTGACACGATTCAAATGATGAGTAATGGAAAGACCTTCGATGTGACAGAAGTGGGGATTTTCACACCAAAAGCTGTAGGTCGTGATTATCTTGCAACAGGGGATGTTGGTTATATTGCGGCTTCGATTAAGACGGTTGCTGATACTCGGGTTGGGGATACCGTAACCCTTGCAAGCAATCCAGCAGATGCCCCACTTGAGGGCTATAAGCAGATGAATCCGATGGTCTTTGCAGGAATTTACCCGATTGATTCTAATAAATATAATGACTTACGGGAGGCCTTAGAGAAGTTACAGCTCAATGATGCCAGCTTGCAGTTTGAACCAGAGACTTCTCAGGCTCTAGGCTTTGGTTTTCGCTGTGGATTCTTAGGGCTATTGCATATGGATGTCATTCAGGAACGGATTGAGCGGGAGTTTAACATTGATTTGATTATGACTGCTCCGTCGGTAGTCTATCATGTGAAGATGACGGATGGTGAGACCGTTGAAGTATCGAACCCGTCTGAATTTCCAGATCCAACCAAGATTGATAAGATTGAAGAACCTTATGTCAAGGCTCAAATTATGGTACCGCAGGAATATGTTGGAGCTGTGATGGAATTAGCCCAGCGCAAACGTGGTGATTTTGTGACCATGGATTATATTGACGACAATCGTGTCAATGTCATCTACCAAATTCCACTGGCTGAAATTGTCTTTGATTTCTTTGACAAATTGAAATCTTCTACTCGTGGATATGCAAGTTTTGACTATGAAATTTCAGAATATCGTCCATCGAAATTAGTGAAGATGGACATTCTCCTAAACGGTGATAAGGTTGATGCCCTCAGTTTCATTGTCCATAAAGAATTTGCCTATGAACGAGGAAAGTTGATCGTGGATAAACTGAAAAAAATCATTCCTCGTCAGCAATTTGAAGTTCCAATTCAAGCTGCAATCGGACAAAAAATCGTGGCACGTAGTGATATCAAAGCCCTTCGCAAAAATGTCTTAGCGAAGTGTTACGGAGGAGATGTCTCACGAAAACGCAAACTCCTCGAAAAACAAAAAGCTGGAAAAAAACGCATGAAAGCGATTGGAAGCGTCGAAGTCCCTCAAGAAGCTTTCTTAAGCGTGTTGAGCATGGACGAGGAATAAAACAGTCCAGTGGACTGTTTTATCCCCAGGCCTAGTATTAAGAAAGCGCCGGGTAGTCCATTGGACTGTTTTATCCCCAAGCCAAGCATTAAGAAAGCGCCGGGTAGTCGTTTTATCCTTTAGGTAGTAAGTTTAAAAATAGTGAGATATCTACACGGGACTGTTTCTAGACCTAGACCTTGAAAACGCATGCCCAGGCTATTAAAACGAGTTTTAATACTCTATACACATCAATAGCTGACTAGGTTACGAAACCGCAGATTGAACTGAAGTTCAGTCAGGTGAGTTAACGAGGTCAGGATTTGATTTTTGAAGAGTAACATTCTAAAACTTAGAAAGGAGAACATGATAAGAGAAAGCCTCTTTACTGTATTTAATAGGTTCAGTGAGTGGTCTAAGTGCCAAGTTTAGGAATGATAGAGTGGAGTAGGTTCCCTATATATCTTTCTTCATTTCTAGATTGCGAAAGGAGAACGCCTCAAAGACTATTGACAGTAGTATAACTGTAAACCTTAAAAGGAGAACACGATGAAAAAGAAAACATATATAATAACCCTAGCTGCACTTGCTATCATTTCCTTAAGTGGGTGTGGAAAGACGGATTCAACACCAGCTACGAGCAGTCAGACATCTTCTAGTTCTTCGTCTACAAGTTCCGTGTCAACTTCAACAACAACCTCGTCCTCGACATCAACCTCAACAGAGCAAAAGACAGGTAGCGACAAGCAGCGGATTGGTTCAGATGAGTATGGTTATATTGATGTTCCTAAAGACTGGGTTCGCTTTACTGATATAAATGGTGGTGATAATATTCAATATACCGATGGGACTGGCTACAATATTATTACTATGAATGCTTTCACCAAGGAAAATGCTGATATTAAGCCTGATGAAGAGCTAACAGCTGAAACAATTGCTAACCGCATACTGTATCGCTGGGAAAACAATCCTGAGGCGAGCAAGGTATGGGGTGCTAAAACGACTGTATCAGGAAATGAAGCTTTTCAAGTCAACGTTATTCTGAAGTCGAATCAGTATGTCATTTGCTGGCTCTTTAAAGATGGAGACCGGGTTCATTTGATTGTTTTTGAAGGAAGTGAAGAAGTTCTAGAAAATATGGTTGGTTATATTGAAAAGACTTGGAGTAGAAGTAAGGACTAGGTTGGGAAAAAGATCCGGATAGTCTGAAAAAATAACTTCATATTTTTAATATAGTTGTTTAGCTGTAGAAAAGAAGCGCCTCTTGCTGTTTAGCAAGGGCGCTTCTTGTGTCCATTAAACATTGGCTCTATAATTTCTGTAGTGGGTAAATCCACTGTAGAGATTATGGAGCCTTTTTGAGTATAGAAAAAAAGTCCCATAT
>NZ_JBUEQR010000094.1:0-50411 GCF_054968985.1 Streptococcus sp. 1F3
TTGTGTTTCCAATTGTTTTTCCCAGTGAAAAAGGGTACTACTACTGATACCAAATAACTTGCAGGTTTCTTTCTTTTCATGACCTGCTTGAACATGAGCAATTACTCGTTTTCTAAAATCTAAATCATATGCCATAACACTATTCTAACATAATTTATTTATAAACTAAAGCACTATATCAGTTTGGCTGGGAGTTTGTTTGGCTAGGATGCTGGTAACCAAGAAAGACTAAAGTCGAGTTGAGTGGCAGCAAGGAGTTCTGCATGTGAAAAGCTGCTTATACTCTTGTCATCAAGACTGATGTGCTGGACAAAATTGAAATGAGGGTAGTTGTCGTGACTGGTAATGGTAAGCCATTTACCAGTAGTAGGGAGATAGCATTTGATTTGTGGGAAGTGTGGCACGCCACAGACATACTCACTTTTTCCGGGGCAGAGTGGATAAAAACCGAGACAACTAAAGATATACCAGGCGGACATGCTTCCGTTATCCTCATCTCCAGGATAGGCTTCGAAATTTGGTTGGAAACTTTCTTGACGGATACTCTTGATGAGCAGGCTAGTGTATTCAGGGTGGAGGCTCTTTTGGAAGAGGTAGGGAATATGGAAACTCGGTTGGTTAGAAATCGCCAGCTGGCCGAAGTTTTGAGTCGCTACCTCACTCATTTCGTGAATTTCGTAGCCGTAACCGGTGACTTCAAAGAGAGGCTTACTATTACAGAGTTGAATCAGGTAGTCAGTGAAAGCTCGGTCTCCTCCCATCATTTGCTTCAGTCCCTCTATATCGTGGAGGATACCTAGACTGGCTTGAATACTGGAACATTCTGCATAATCTTGACCCCAGCTATAGGGTGAAAAGTCTGGTCGCCAGTTGCCATCTTCATCTTTTGCTCTGAAGTAGCCTGTTTTAGGATCAAAGAGATGTTGGTAATTTTGGGCTTGCTGTTTGTATTCTTGGGCAGTATCATCGTGTCCGAGTGCCTCTGCCACGCTTGCAATGCAGAAGTCGCTATAGGTATAGTCAATGGTATGGCTGACACTTTCATGAAAGTGGGTATAAGGAAGGTAGCCCAGTTGCTTGTAGGTATCTGCTCCGTGTCGTCCAAAGATATTGTTGGGGTCGTTCTTTTCTGCTGTATCAAGCATGGCTGAAAAGAGCTGTTCCTGTAATTGAGGGGCGATATCTTTGGCACAGGCATCTGCGATGACCCCGTCAATGAGCGTACCTGGCATCATACCACGTTCGTCAGGAGCTAGCCATTTTGGCAGGTAACCTGTTTCTTGGTAAAAATGGAGAAATCCCTCTAAGAAAGCAGCGTATTGCTCTGGTGCGACAAGGGCAAAGAGGGGAAAAGACGTGCGGAAAGTATCCCAAAATCCGTTATTCGTAAAGAATTTTCCAGGGCGGACTTGATTGGAGGCAAGATCGAGATGAATTTCCTTGCCTTTGCTATCCATCTCATAGAAGGTTTGTGGAAATAGGAAGGTTCGATAGAGGGCATGGTGAAACATGCGGGTATCGTAGCCTCCGTCCTCCACAATGTCAAAACGATGGAGATAGTGCAACCAGGCTTCTTTTGCTCGTATTTTACAGTCCTCAAAGTGGAACTCTGGCGTATTGAATAGAGCCTGCTCGTGGGAAATGTAAGAAGTTCCAAGCTGGATTTCTAGATCTGGTGCGGTAAATTCAACGATGGTATCACTTTCTAGTTGCTTGACAGCAGTCATCGGTGTGTTAAAACGGAAGTGGACATAAAGGGTGATGGGCTTATGGGTCGTTTCAGTCACATCTTGTACGTAGCCTCGTAGAGAATAAGGATCGACCTGTTCAAAGGAGCATCCTTTTTCATTGTGAAGAAAGAGGGCTAGCTTTTCTTGTCTAAGACTGTTTAGCTTCAGGCAGGCACCATAGGTTGTGGGGACTAGATCTGTTCGGATCTGGTAGCGTTCAGAGTGAATGGCTAGATGATGGGGTTGAAAGATAGCTTCATTCAGACGATAGCTACTTTGCCGATGAAAGAGGCTGGCTTGTGTCATCTTTCCTGTAACAGGGGTCAATAATAGCCAAGCATAATCTCCAATCCAAGGACTTGCTTGATGGGTCAAGCGTATACCTTGGAAAAGAGGAATAGTCGGATTAAAAAACCAGCTTCCTTGGCTATCAGTTGTTTGGGGAACGAAATAATTCATACCAAATGGAAGTCCTGTATAGGGAAGTGTGTTCCCGTTTGAGTAAGCGTGACAGTTATCAGAACCGTAGCGTGTATCAATTTGTTCGAGGATGGTTTTCATAGGAGTTTCTTTCTGTGAACCTGTTTTTAGACCCATTATATCATGTTTCTTTTCCATAGGAACAAGTGGAGAAGATATTATCGAAAGGTCTATAGTTTGTGTAGGTTTTTTTAGAATGCCTTATTTTATACTAGAAACTGAGCAATAGTAATATTCTTTGAAAACCAAAAGGAGATAATATGTATTCAAAAGACTTAGTCAATCAATGGTTGCAAGCGATTGCGACGCGAGCAAAAGATCATCCTGAATGGGTGCAGGTATTTGAGCGTTGCTATACCGACACACTAGACAATACGGTTAAAATCCTTGATGATGGCACTGCCTTTGTTTTGACGGGGGACATTCCTGCCATGTGGTTGCGTGATTCAACTGCTCAAATTAAGCCATATTTGTTTCTAGCAAAAGAAGATAACCGTCTGCGCCAAACTATTTTAGGTGTGTTGAGACGCCAGCTTCGTTTTATTTTGCATGACCCTTATGCGAATGCTTTTAACATGGAGGATAATTGGAAAGGACACCATGAGACAGACCAGACCGACTTGACTGGCTGGATTTGGGAGCGAAAGTATGAGGTGGATTCACTTTGTTACCCTCTGCAACTAGCTTATCTCTTGTGGAAAGTGACAGGGGAAACGAGCCAATTCGATGAGGAATTTATAGAAGCGACCAAGGCTATCCTCAATCTTTGGCAAGTGGAACAAGACCATAGCCGCTCCCCCTACTCATTTGTTCGTGTAGGAGATCGCAAAGAAGATACCTTAGCCAATGACGGCAATGGACCAGCCTTTGGTCTTACAGGCATGACCTGGTCTGCTTTTCGTCCGAGTGATGATGCTTGTGAGTATAGCTATCTTGTTCCTTCGAATATGTTTGCAGTCGTTGTCTTGGGGTATGTGGTCGAAATCTTTGAGGGGCTTGATCTACTCAATCGTGAGACTATTGTGCCTCAGGCTAGGTGCTTGCAGGCGGAGATAAGAGAAGGAATTGAAACGTATGGGAAGACACAAAATCAGGCTGGTGAGACCATTTATGCCTTTGAAGTAGATGGTTTAGGAAATGCCAGCATCATGGATGACCCAAACGTACCAAGTTTACTTGCTGCCCCTTATCTAGGGTATTGCCAGTTGGAGGACGAAGTGTATCAGGCGACACGACGCACGATTTTAAGCAAGGAAAATCCTTATTACTATGAGGGTGAGTATGCCAGAGGTCTAGGAAGCTCCCATACCTTCTATCGGTATATTTGGCCAATCGCACTTTGTATCGAGGGATTGACAACGAAAGATCAGGCGGAAAAAGAACGCATTTTAGATCGATTAGTGGCTTGTGATGGTGGAACAGGGCTTATGCATGAGAGTTTCCATGTGGATGACCCAACCAAGTTTTCCCGTGAATGGTTCTCATGGGCAAATATGATGTTTTGTGAATTGGTGCTTGATTATTATGGTATGCGAGTGGAGGTGTAGCGTGGAGAATGTAGTTGTTCATATTGTTTCCCATAGCCATTGGGATCGTGAATGGTACCAATCCTTTGAAGGACACAGGATGCAGCTAGTAGAGCTGTTCGATGATTTATTTGATTTGTTTGAGAATGACCCTGAATTTAAGAGTTTTCATCTGGATGGTCAGACCATTGTCTTGGATGATTATTTGGCTATTCGTCCTGAAAATCGAGAAAAAGTGCAAGCTTACATTGATCAGGGAAAATTAAAAATAGGTCCTTTTTATATCTTGCAAGATGACTATCTCATCAGTAGCGAATCCAATGTTCGTAATAGTTTAATCGGTCAGCAAGAATGTCGAAAGTGGGGGAAAACGACTAAGGTCGGCTATTTCCCAGATACCTTTGGGAACATGGGGCAGGCGCCGCAATTACTCAAGCAGACAGGGCTTGATGTAGCCGCTTTTGGACGTGGTGTCAAGCCGATTGGTTTTGATAATCAGGTCTTGGATGATCAGCAGTTTAGCTCGCAATTTTCTGAAATGGTCTGGCAGGGGGCAGATGGCAGTGAGGTTCTAGGGATTCTCTTTGCAAACTGGTACAGCAATGGCAATGAGATTCCAGTTGAGAAAGCGGAGGCTGCAATCTTTTGGGAACAAAAATTAGCAGATGTCAAGCGTTATGCAGCGACCAATCAATGGCTTATGATGAATGGTTGCGATCACCAGCCCGTTCAAAAGAATCTGAGCCAGGCTATTCGGGTAGCCAATGAATTGTATCCAGAGATTACCTTTGTTCATAGTAGTTTTGATGACTATATAGGAGCAGTTCAGAAACACCTTCCGGCTAAATTATCGCAGGTGACAGGCGAGTTGAACAGTCAGGAGACAGATGGTTGGTATACCTTGGCCAATACAGCTTCTGCACGGATTTATCTGAAACAGGCCTACCTTGAAACCAGCAACCTCTTAGAGCAGGTGGTGGAACCACTGATTGTCTTGACCAAGGGTGAGCAATACCAAGACCAGTTGACCTATGCTTGGAAAACCCTACTCCAAAATGCTCCGCATGATAGTATTTGTGGCTGTAGTATAGATGAAGTCCACCGTGAAATGGAAGTGCGCTTTGAAAAGGCTAAGTCTGTGGCAGGATTTGTTCAGACCAATCTTCTGAATAGTTGGAACATGCAGCTCAATACCCAAGAGGCAAGCAGCCCCCATCTTTTTACAGTCATCAATCCAGGCTTGCATCCTAAAAGCGATCAGGTCAGCGTAGTACTTGAAATGGCTACATGTGACTTTAAAGAAGCGACTCCAACGACCGCTTTTCAACGAATGTCAGATTTGGAACTGCCTACTTTTGATGTTGAGGACCTAGAGGGGAATCGGATTCCTGCGATTATTGAAGACTTAGGAGCCCATTTCAACTATCAGTTGCCCAAAGATGCTTTTCGTAAGGCCTATATCGCACGCCAATTGAAGGTGACGATACCGGTTGATTTAAAAGCTGCTTCCTGGCAGACCTTTCAGCTGGTGCCAGCTGCTCCAGTAGAAGAAGTAGGTCTTTATCAAGATGGACAGATTGAGACAGATTATTTCAAACTTTGTGTGGAATCAAGTGGTTTGACCCTTTATGATAAGCGGACTGGTCAGATTTATCCGGACTTTATGCATTTTGAAGACCGAGGTGATATTGGAAATGAGTATCTCTACTTCCAACCGCTTCATACCGAACCAATCTATGCGGATCTAAGAGAGGTAGAAGTGCTTGAAAATACTAGCCAGCTAGCTCGCCTGCGTTTAAGGCATGAATGGACGATCCCAGTTAGTGCAGATGAGCAGTTGGAATGGGAACAAAAAAGCATGGTTGAGTACATGAGGCGAACCTCAGGTCGTTCGCAGGAAAGGACCAGAATGGAACTTATAACTGAGTTGACAGTTCTTGCCTCAGACCCGCAAATTCGCTTTAAAACTCGCTTTACCAACACGGCAACAGATCACCGGATTCGCGTTCTCTTCCATACAAATCATAAGGGATCAACCCATATGGCAGAGAGTATTTTTGAAGTCGTTGAGCGAGCCAATCAGCCGTCAGCCACTTGGGAAAATCCAGAAAATACCCAACGACAACAGGCATTTGTCAGCCTGATAGATGAGGAAAAAGGTGTAACGGTCGCAAATAAAGGGCTCCATGAGTATGAGGTCTTAAACGGAGAGACTCTTGCCCTTACTATCCTACGTGCGGTAGGTGAGTTAGGAGATTGGGGCTATTTCCCAACCCCAGATGCCCAGTGTTTACGAACCGTTGAAGTAGAGTATGCGCTAGAATGCCATCAGCCAGAAGAACGCTTTGCAGCTTTTAGACGAGCGAAGGCATTTCAAAATTCCTTCATAGCCATTCAAGTCCCTGTTCAAGCTGGAACTCTTGCCCCAACTGGTCAGATTGAGCATCCAGCCTTGGAAGAAGAGAGGCTTTGCCCAACTGCCTTGAAATATGAAGTAGCTGGTCACTATCCTCTTCTTCGCTACTACAATATGAGCCAAGAAGCAGTGCCATTGGAGGAAAAAGCCCACTATGTGAACCTGTTAGAAGAAGCCTGTCAAGTAGAGAGTGATTTTATAAGACCACAAGAAATTCGGACAGAAATACTTGATCGTCCCTAAAAATCATGACCCTATTTTTGGAAAGTCAACTGAAGCTTTGTTGATGTGATTGGATGGCTGAAAAGATAGCCTGTTGGTGGATGCTTGATAATACAAAGGCAGTTTGTAACTTGATGGCTCTAAAGGGATGGTGTCCCTTGGGAGGTTGGAGCTGGGAGCTTGGTGTTGCCAATGTGTAAGTGCTTCCCCTTGTTCATGTTTAATGAACAGGGGGGAGTGAGACCCTGTATTCACAGTTCAGCACTTCCATCTAGGATTCGTTTTTAAGTGGCTCATTCAATATACAGTCAGTATGTTGAAAAAAACTTGCCTTGATGAGCGAAAAATACTCGTTTATATAAAAGCACTTTACGTGTGAATACAGGGTCTAAAAAGTCGTTGTGAATGTGGGTTTGGTAAATGATTGCAAACACTCGTTCATTGCAGTTGTTAGAGGGTATCTATATCTATGAGGAGAATAATATGGTAATAGCCTGTATTGATATTGGTGGTACTAGTGTTAAGTTTGCTAAAATGACCAAAGAGGGGGCAGTGCTTGAAAAAGAAACCTGCCCAACCCCTGAGACCTTGGAAGCCTTACTTGACTTTCTAGATACTTGTTTGAGAAAGGCAGATTATGAGGGCATTGCTTTTAGTGTCCCTGGTGCGGTTAATCGAGAGACAGGAATGATCGAGGGGATCAGTGCCATTCCTTATATCCATGGTTTTTCTTGGTATGATCAACTAGCGACCTATGGAGTGCCTGTAACCTTAGAAAATGATGCGAATTGTGTTGGATTGAGTGAGCTTTTATCACGTCCTCATCTGCAACATTTAGCCTGTGTTGTCATTGGTACGGGAATCGGAGGAGCTATTATTTTAAACGGACAATTGCACCGAGGACGGCATAATTTAGGAGGTGAATTTGGTTACATGACCCTGCGTGAGCCTGACTGTTATCTCCACAATTGGTCAACGCTTGCGTCAACGGGAAATTTAGTTCGTACTGTGCGAGAAAAGACAGGAGATGATAGCTATGATGGGCTTAAAATTTACCAAGAGGCTCATGGGGGAAATCCAGCCTGTCTAGAAAGTATTGAGCAGATGTATTACTATCTGGCTTTGGGGATTTTAAATATTCAATATAGCCTTGATCCGGATATGATTAGTATCGGTGGTAGCATCAGTCAAAATGAGGAATTTATTGCTGGATTACAGGAAAAGGTTGAAGAATTGGTCGATCGTTATCCTGAATATAGCATCGTGCCAAAGATTGTTGCCTGTCATTATCAAGAAGATGCAAATGTATATGGAGCCTTGGTAAATTGGCTTCAGGAGGAAGAACAATGGTAGTCATAAAAGGGGTATCAGACCAACAACAGCAAGCAATTCAGCGTATTCAAAAAAGATTGCACTTGGGAGAGTGTGAGATAGAAGTCTCGCAATGTGCAGGGCATTCCATCGTTCTTGAGGGAAAAAAAGGGCAGTATCGCCTCCAGTATGACCAGCCTTTTCGACTTTATCGAGGGCTTAGTCTGTTAAAAGCAGCTCTGAAAAAAGGAGATGAGGTTTCTATTGTAGAAGATGCGGCATATGAGCGCTTGGCTTATATGGCAGATTGCTCGCGCAACGCAGTGCTAACGGTTGAAGCTTGTAAGCAGATGATTGAACTGTTGGCTTTAATGGGTTACTCTACTTTTGAACTTTATATGGAAGATACCTATGAGATTGAAGAGCAGCCCTACTTTGGCTATTTTAGAGGAAGATATACAGTAGAGGAATTAAGAGAAATTGAAGCCTATGCCAATCTTTTTGACATGGAATTTGTCCCTTGTATTCAAACCCTTGCCCATCTAAGTGCCTTTGTCAAATGGCAGGTCAAAGAGGTACAAGAACTACGAGATGTGGAAGATATTTTACTTGTAGGTGAAGAGAAGGTTTACCAGCTCATTGATCAGATGTTTGCTAGCTTATCTCAGCTCAAGACACGTCGTATCAATATTGGTATGGACGAAGCTCATCTGGTTGGCTTAGGGAGGTACTATAGGCAACATGGTGCGCGTGAGCGTAGTCTCATCATGTGTGAACATTTGGATCGGGTTCTGACCTTGGCAGAACACTATGGATTTCATTGCCAAATGTGGAGCGATATGTTTTTCCAATTGATGTCTAAGACCGCTAACTATGAGGGGGACTTGGAGATTCAAGCAGAAACGCAGACCTATCTTGAGCAGTTAAAGGAGCGTGTGACCTTGGTCTATTGGGATTACTACCAAGACACGAGTGAGAAGTACGAGCGTAGTTTTGAACGTCACTTGAGCATTAGCTCTGATATTGCTTTTGCAGGCGGTGCCTGGAAGTGGATTGGCTTTACTCCTCAGAATCATTTCAGCTGTATGATTGCAAAGGAAGCCCATCAGGCCTGTCAGCAGTATCAGGTTAAGGAAGTCATTGTGACTGGTTGGGGAGACAATGGTGGTGAAACGGCTCAATTTTCAATTCTCCCTACCCTGCAAATTTGGGCAGAATGGAGCTATCGTAATGATTTGGAGCAGATTTCAGATCATTTTGTGGAAAATACAGGTGTACCCTTTGAGGACTTCATGCAGATTGACTTGGCGAACTTGTTGCCGCATATCCCTGAACATCTCAGTGGTATCAATCCAAATCGCTATATTTTCTATCAAGATATCCTCTGTCCCTTGTTGGATCGGCATGTCCTGCCAGAAGATGCAGCGCATTTTCTCCAAGCAGCAAGTCAGTTAGCAAGGATTGCACAGACAGCAGGAGATTTTGCTTATCTCTTTGAAACCCAGGCACAACTCAATCGCATACTTGCTGTGAAGGCTCGTTTGCCAAAGGACATTCGAAATGCTTATGCGCAAGGGGATAAGGCAGGTTTGTTGGCCTATGCAGAAAGAGACTTGGCTCAGCTCGAAGTAGCCTTGGCGCAATTTATCGACTGTTTCAGCGACCAATGGTTGCGGGAAAACAAGGTCTTTGGCTTAGATACAGTAGACATTCGTATGGGTGGATTGCTACAGCGTGTACGTCGTGCCAAGGAGCGTCTGATAGCTTATGCCAGAGGTGATTTGGCTAGTCTACCAGAATTAGAGGAAGCATTGTTGCCCTTTACAGATCACTACGCCGGTAAAAGCCCAACCGCTACGGCTGCCAATCAATGGCATCTCATTGCTACGGCATCAACTATTTATACGACCTAAAAGAGTAGGTAAAACGAACCAATCATAAAAAACACAGACAGATTCAGGCTGATGTTGATTCAATCCAGCTGAACTGTCTGTGTTTTTCTTTTGTTTCCATTATTTTGGCTGCATTTCTTTGCTCATTGCGTTAGCTTTATGCCCATTAGGGGAAAGGAAACCGAAGGTAGAACTAGCCTTCACCAAGGCAAGTTGACGAAGTATCCTTTTGATTTTTAAAGAGTATTATAGTGTATTGGACGAAAAATGAATAGGCAGAAGAAAGAAGTTAAGTTTGACCTTCGCTTCTTTCTTGGACAAACCCATCTGGAAAGACAAATTCTTTGGTAAAGTAGTGGGCCAGCTCGGGATGTGATGTATGCGAGATCATGATAATGGTTAAATCAGGCTTCTGGAGTAGCTCACGCTCAATCGTTATCGCCGTTTCTTTGTCAACTGCGGAGGTTCCTTCATCAATGAGGATGATTTTTTGTCCACGTAGTAAGCCTCGGGCGAGTGCAATCCGTTGGCGCTGTCCGCCTGATAAGGATCGTCCACGATCACCAACTTCACGATTGAGGAAATCTTCAAATGCTTCGTGCACACTTAGCCCAGCTTGCATACAGGCAGCTTTGAGTTGCTGGTCTGAGAAGTCCTGCCCTAGGCAGAGATTTTCCCGAATGGTAGTAGAAAGTAGGTAGGCTTCCTGAGGGAGGAAGAGGATATGCTGGGCAAGGTAATAGGCTGGCAAATCACGGATTTCTTGACCATAGAAGGTCATGCTTCCAGAGTAGTCTCGGAGAAAACCTATTAGGATTTTCAATAAGGTAGACTTGCCACTTCCACTTTCGCCTGTAATGAGATATTTCCCATTTTTTTCAAAGTCTAGCTGTATATTTTGAAAGATGGGGTGCTGACCGTAGCTGTAGCCCAAGTGGCTGGCAGCTAAGGCAGGGGCATTTTGAGTGCAGCTCCTCGGAGTAGGTGGGCTTGAAGGAGTCATAGGCTTGGGAATGGCAGCTTGAAATTTCTGGAAAATTGGCTGACAACCGTGGACGAGTGCTAGCTGACTACTCAATTCACCTAGGGTTGTAAAGATAATACCTGTCAGAGCACCTGTTGCTTCAATGGTACCGATGGAAACAAGCCCCTTGATAGCGAGATAGCCAGTAAAGATGGTTAGCCCAATTTGAAAGAAGATGTTTCCTGTGAATCCAACTGCGCCAACAGCTGCCTCAAGGCGGGTTTGCTTGAGAATGACCTGTTTGAGTAGGAGGGAAGCCTGAACGATTCGTTTGGGGATTTCTCTTAGTAAAGAAAGGGAATAAAAGACATCAAAGCCATTTAAAATCGTTTCACTTTCCTTGAGAAATTGTTCATTTTGTTGGCTGGTTTTCAAGCTTACCTCCTGCATTTTCTTGCCAAATAATTTCGGAATGGCAAGCATGCAACTGACAGAGAGAAAGGTGACAAGCACCAAGGACCAATGGTAGCGAAAGAGCATGACAACAGCCAGAATGGTTCCAGATATTCCTTTAATGATGAGAAAAAAGGGTTCTAAACCTTGTTTATTGATGCTGTGAATGTCGTTGTTGAGCCAGGAAAGATAGGTATTGACAGAGCGTAAATGATAGCTTTGATAGTCTGTTTCTGCCAGTTGTTGACTGATGTCTTTCCGAATAATGGTATTGAGTTCCTGAATCAGCTTCATCTGGTAGAGCTTGGTCAACCAGTCAAAAAAGATGAGCCCGCCCCAGACCAACATTAAGTAGATTTCCTGGAAGAGAAATGCTTTCCAACGCAGGGCGATCAGTTGATTTAAGGCTTCGGCGTTGATGGTTGCGGCATAGACATGGCAGATCTGTCCAATGATAATTAGGAGACTAACACCGAGGAGTTTTGATTTTCGTTGCTGAAGAAGAGCAAACATAGTACACCTCTTGATCTCTATTTTTTGCTTTGATTCTAGCAATTTCTATTAAAAAAACCAGTTAGAAAGTATAGACAAATCCCTCCTAATTTTAGATGCCATCGAAAGCTCTCTTTCCTTCCAGTAGGGTTTAAAAAATTGTAGAACTTTTTCTATAAATAGTAGTTAATACTTTGGAGAAAAAGGATGTATACTGTTAATGTAAACGTTCACAAAGGAGGGGTTTGGATGAAAAAGATAGGAAGAACACTGAAAGAAAATTGGATGTTTCTATTGATGGTTTTTCCAGGCATGATTTGGTTGGTACTCTTCTTTTATATACCCGTTTTTGGAAACGTTGTGGCTTTTAAGAATTACCACTTGACAGGAAATGGTTTCATTCATAGTCTGGCAAACAGTCCGTGGGTTGGTTTGGATAATTTTAGGTTTTTATTTAGCTCACGGGATGCTTATGTTATCACGAGAAATACGGTGTTATACAATGTTGGCTTCATTGTGATAGGCTTAATCGCAGCGGTAGCGATGGCGATTATTCTGAGTGAGCTTCGCTCAAGGAGATTGGTGAGGGTCTATCAGACTACTATGCTCTTTCCTTACTTCTTATCATGGATCATTATTTCATTTTTCGTCTACGCCTTTTTAAGTCCAGATAAGGGAATTTTAAATCACATTTTAGCAGGGTTCGGAAAAGAAGGAAAGAACTGGTATGTGGTTGCTTCTTTCTGGCCAGCCTTCCTACTCTTTCTCGGCATTTGGAAGGGCTTGGGAAATAGTAGTATTATCTATTATGCAACCATTATGGGGATTGACCCCAGTTACTATGAAGCAGCGACAATGGATGGAGCTTCTAAGTGGCAACGTATTCGCCATGTGACGATTCCACAATTGGCTCCGCTGATGATTATCCTAACTATTTTGGCTGTTGGAAATATCTTTCGGGCAGACTTTGGACTTTTTTATCTCATCCCTAAAAATTCTGGTCAAATTTTTAATGTCACCAATGTACTAGATACCTATGTCTATACAGCCTTGGCTCGGACAGGGGACATCAGTATGGCAGCAGCTGCAGGTCTTTACCAGTCAATCGTTGGCTTTATTTTAGTGCTGACAACCAATCTCATCGTCCGTCGAATTGACAAAGACGCGGCCCTATTCTAAAAGGAGGATTCATGAAATCAATCAAAAAGCAAAAAATTGACCATGTCAGTATCCATTCCTTTAGTAAAAAAACGGATCTGTTCTTTAACATTGTGATTGCTTTGTTTGCCCTATCGTGCATCTTGCCTTTCATTTTTGTCATTATGATTTCAATAACAGACGAAACAAGCTTAGTAGTGGAAGGTTTCCAATTTTGGCCTTCGAAATTCAGCTTTGTCGGCTATGAATTTTTAAATCAATTAAAAGGGAAAATTTTACAATCGCTTTTTGTGACAGTCTTTGTGACAGTCGTTGGCACGACCCTAAATGTCTTTTTCACAACGACTTATGCCTATGCCATTTCACGGAAGACCTTCCGCTTTAGACGTTTTTTTACTATCTTTGCTCTAGGAAGTCTTTTGTTTGATGCAGGGATGGTTCCACGTTATATTATCATGACAGGCTTTTTAGGACTAGGTGATACTATCTTTGCCTTGATTGTACCGATGCTCCTTAGTCCTTTCAATATCATTGTGATGCGTACCTTCATTAAGAGGACGATCTCAGAGTCGATCATTGACTCTGCTCGGATTGATGGAGCTAGTGAGGCTAGGATATTCTTTCAAATTTGCTTACCGCTAGTCCTGCCGGGGATTGCGACCATTAGTCTTTTTACTGCTTTAGCGTTTTGGAATGATTGGTTCAACGCCTTACTTTATATCAAGAGTGAGAACCTCTTTCCGCTCCAATACCTCTTGACGAAAATACAAGCCAATCTTGATTTCCTCTCAAGTAGTGCAGGAGCAGGAGCACAGGTCTTTAGTGCAGCTAAGGGTCTACCGAGGGAATCAGCCCGTATGGCTATGGTGGTGGTAGCGACCGTACCGATTGCCTGTGTTTATCCATTCTTCCAACGTTACTTTGTAAAAGGATTGACCATAGGAGGTGTAAAGGAATAAGAAAAATCATCGGTGTTTTATTGCTTCATGTGTCAAAAAAAAATAAAAAGGAGAAAGTCTATGAAAAAATGGCAAAAAGTTGCTGCCTTATCTGCTAGTGCAGTTGCATTGGCAGGACTTGCAGCTTGTGGAAGTCTCAAGGGAGACAATGGTAACTCTACAATGACTGATGATGGAAAGACAGTCATTAAAATGTATCAAATTGGTGATGCACCTGATAATTTAGCGACCTTGCTCGAACAAGCCAATAAAATTATCGGCGAAAAAGCAGATGCTAAGTTAGAAATCCAGTACCTTGGTTGGGGTGAATATAGCGATAAGATGAATGTTATCGTCAACTCAGGAGAAAATTATGATATCGCTTTTGCATCTAACTATGTGCTAAATGCTCAAAAAGGTGCTTATGCAGACTTGACAGAGATTTACCAAAAAGAAGGAAAAGAATTGTACGATTCTCTTGATCCTGCTTATATCAAAGGAAATACTGTTGACGGTAAAATCTATGCCGTACCAGTGAGTGCCAATGTTACTTCTGCCCAACATTTTGCCTTCAATGGTCCATTGCTAGAAAAATATGGCATTGATGTTTCAAATGTAAAGACCTTGGAGGACCTAGAGCCTGCACTGAAGGTCATCAAAGAGAAAGCTCCAGAAACCGTACCGTTTGCGATCGGTAAAAACTATAGTATATCCAGTAACTTTGATTTTCCAATCTCAACAGAATATCCATTTGTCATTGACCTAGATGGAGATGACAAAAAGATTACACTTTCTTATGAGGTGGAAAGCTATCGAGCAAAACTTCGCACAATGCACAAATACTATCAAGCCGGTTATATTCCTCAAGATGTAGCAACGAGTGATACTAGCTACAGCCTGTCAGATAATACTTGGTTTGTTCGTGACGAAACAGTAGGTCCTGCTGACTACGGCGATAGTCTTCTTACTCGTGTTGCAGGACGTGACATTAAAATTTATCCATACACAGACTTTTACAAGAAGAATACAACGACCCAAGTTGCCAACTTTGTCATCTCAAGTACTTCTAAGAACAAGGAAAAGGCAATGAAAGTTTTGACCCTACTCAATACAGACAAAGAGTTGCTCAATGGCTTGGTATATGGACCAGAAGGAGTAAACTGGGAAAAGGTAGCAGGTTCAGAAGATCGGGTGAAAGTATTGCCTCCGTACAACGAAGGTAGCTCTCATATGTCGGGCTGGAACACAGGGAACAACTGGAATCTTTACCTGAATGAAACTGTAACAGATGAACAAGTGGCAGAAGCTAAAAAGATCCTAGCAGAAGCAAAAGAATCACCTGCTCTTGGCTTTACCTTTAATCCAGAACCTGTAAAAGCAGAATTGAGTGCTGTACAAAATACCCTTAAGCAATATGCGCCAGCTATCAATACAGGTACAGTAGATCCTGATGTTGAAATTCCAAAATTGCTGGAAAAACTCAAATCAGAAGGTGCTTATGAAAAAGTGTTGAAGGAATTGCAAAAGCAATATGACGCATTCTTGAGTGGACAAAAATAAGACAGTGAAATAGGGACGTAACCTATCGTAAATATAGTTGTTTCGTTTACTTTTAGTACTAGGCAAGGAGCTGCAGGCTGCTTCAACAGTCTAATGACTGTTGAAGGTTGGAAATCATACTGACGATAGTCAGTAACAATCGTAGAGTACGGCAAAGCGAGTTCCAATTATCTAGAAGAGTGAAACAGTTCGGCGGACTGTTTCAGCCTGAGCCTAGAAATTTGAGAGCGAAGTGGGCAAGGTTGGAAATAAGGAAACGGAGTTTCCGCAATCGTTGAAGTAATAAAAGTTAAACTAAATGAGTATAAAGAGTGAGAAGAAATCGAACAGCTTATATTGACGATTTCTCCTCGCTTTTTCGTTTAGAAACAGTGGCAGTTGAAAGACGTGGGGTAGAGGGCTAGTACTCAATAAAAATCAAAAGTAGAACTAGCGTTCACCACGGCAAGTTGACGAAATGATCCTAAAGGTAGGCGTACTTGGTCTTGGTCTATTAGGGGAGCTTCTTTCTTTACAGCAGGTGCGGGTCCTGCTTCGGTGGTTTCTTTCCTACTGAAAATATGGTATACTGGTGATACAGTTCTAGTTGGAAACGTTTTATATGGGAGGTTTGAGAGATGGGAAAAGTGATTGAGTTTGTCTTTCAGAAAGTGTATCTTGCACTATTGGTTTCAGGAATCTTTTTTCTATTGACGGTATGCGGTGGGATTGTCTGTGGTTTTGCGCCTGCTGGTGCGACGGTTATGTCTTTAATTGCTACATATGGAAATGACTATCGTAGCTATAGATGGTCGGAGGCTTGGAGCTTATTTCGGAGCACTATCAAGCGCAGTAATCTAGTCTTTTACACCTTATGTGTATTAGAAGCTAGTTTGCTCTATGGTCTTTACCTTATCGTTCAGCTACCACCGTCTATATGGATGATGATGGTGACCTTTGTTCAAATTCTTTTGGCACTGTTTGTTTTCTTGGCTTATCCGATTTACTTGAAATTACAGGTTTACTTTGAGATGTCTTATCTAGTTAGTCTCAAGCTATCCTTTATCGGACTTTTTATCAATATTGTATCCTTAGTAAAATTGTTAGTTGGAACAGTGGGAGTCTTTTGGCTAGGTTATCGTTTCCCAGCAGTAGGATTTTTCTTATTGGTGGGAGCATGGCATTTTTATGCGAGTGATACATTGAAGCCGATCTATGAAGGCTTGCAGGACAAAGTCAGATAGAAGATGGGATAGTAGCATGAAACGATTTTGGTTAAATTCTCTATTGCGCATCTATGCTTCTGCCATGATTGTCATCATGGTCTTTATTGCCTGCTTATTAGCTTACTCTAATTGGCGAATAAAAGACCAAGAAGCTCAGCGAGTGGTTCACTATGTATCGGAGCGTATGTCTGATGAGGTAGAATATTACTATCGCCGTTCTACTCAAGTGACAGAGGCATTGACCCAGAGTGCGATTCAGCTAGAGGGTCTCTATAAGTATTTTTCGCTTAGTCCATCAGAATATGCTTCTTGGCTCTTGAGTACAGATGCCCCCAAAGGGATTGATCCATCGATCCACCGCAACATCCTTATGATTTATATGCAAAATGAAGCGATTGAGGGGATAGCCATTGCTTTAAATGATTATAAGACGGTTTTCGTCTCCAATCGTCAACTAAAAGGGGGACGCCAGATTGAAGCGGAATCGTTCAGACCAGACTCTAAGGCCTTCCCAATCCTAATGTATGATAAGCTGTCAGAACAAGTGATTGGGACAGCCTATGTGACAGTTGATGAAGAAACCTTTAGCAGGCTAGTAGAAGATACGGATATTCCATTGATTATTCGGATCATCTCCCCTTATGAACAGGTCATGGTGATGCTTTCTGAAAATCCCACCATGGACGTTGGTGGGTGGTTGAGTAGGGAGACAGCACACGACTATAAAGTGGACGTTGCTCTTCCCAAGGGCTATCTTTTCCAGTCCAATTTTATGCAGACCTTGGGGATTGTTGGCACGAGCCTTTTGCTTTCAGGGATTCTCTATCTTCTCCTAAAGCGAGTCTTTAAAAATTACCAAGTACAGGTCAGCGATATTGTAGAGACCATGCAGGTCATTTCGCATGGAGAGATGGATAAGCGCATCAATGTGGAGACTAAAGAACGTGAATTGCTATTGATTGCGGACAATATGAACCAAATGTTGGATAATCTCAATCAGAATCTGCACGATATTTACCAGTTACAGTTGAGCCAGAAAGATGCTAATTTGCGTGCCTTACAAGCTCAAATCAATCCTCATTTTATGTACAATACGCTGGAATTTATCCGTATGTATGCTGTTGTACATGACCAAGATGAGCTGGCAGACATTATCTATGAATTTAGCAGTCTCCTGCGCAATAATATCTCTGATGAAAAAACAACGACCTTGGAGCAGGAGTTGGAATTTTGCAGAAAATACAGTTACCTATGTATGATGCGCTATCCAAAATCAGTCGCCTATCATTACAAAATAGCGCCAGAATTGGGGAGTTTCCGTATTCCCAAGTTCAGTATCCAACCCTTGGTTGAAAATTATTTTGCCCATGGGATTGATCATCATCGCTATAATAATGCGATTAGTGTCAAGGTTTTTCAGCAAGATGGTGGCATTAAGATGCTGATCCGTGACAATGGGAAAGGGATGACAGCGGAAGTCTTGAAGCGACTTCAAAGAATGTTGCAGCAGCGCAGATTTATCCATGGTGACCAAGAGCAACGCTCCATAGGAATCATCAATGTGCACGAACGCTTTGTCCTCTATTTTGGGGATCGCTATGAGATTCAATTAGAATCTGAGGAAGGTCAGGGAGTAACCTATCACATCTTCATACGTGGGGAGGAATCAATCTAGTAGGGTGGGAAAACCATTCGTTAAGGAAGTAATAAAAGTTAAACTAAATGAGTATAGCACTTCCATCTAAGGCTCGTTAGCCGGTTTCTCGTCGTTTGTTTTTCAACATACAGTCAGCATTTCCTTAAAAAATTGCCTTGATGAGCAAAAACGATTTCTTATTGTAAAAGTGCTTTACTTGTAGATACAGCCTCTACGTTTGATTGTCGAAGAGTAGTAGCTGGTTTCGTAGTTTTCATGGAGAATACGAGTGCTTTATCGGAGTTAGAAGGAGGGACATATGTATAAGGTTTTACTAGTCGATGATGAGTACATGGTGATTGCGGGGTTAAAAAAATTGATCCCTTTTCATCAATATGATATGGAAGTAGTCTACGGTGCTAGTAGTGCCAAAGAAGCTCTTAGCTATATTGCCCATCATCCGGTAGATGTCATCATTACAGATGTCAATATGCCAGGCGTTAATGGGCTTGAAATGGTGCGTCAGATGCGGGAACAATTACCCCATGCTGCTTATATCATCTTATCGGGTTATAAGGAGTTTGAATACGTAAAGATGGCTCTTAACTTGCAGGTGGCTGACTATCTAGTCAAGCCGGTTGACAAGGTGGAGTTAGGGCAGTTATTGGATCGGATAGCTCACTCCTTTGCTTCCCAGAAAGCGAGCTACCCATTATTGCGGGCGGATACGACAGAAGAAGAATTTGAACAGGTTTTACAGAGCAAGTCTTCCCTTTTTCTTGCCGCAGCTAAGACAGAGCAGGGAGAGCATGCTGTACCATTTACGATTTTGGGGCAGTCAGGTTTTCTATTCTTGACAGAACAGGAGGGAGAGTTTCTTCTTTCCAAACCTTTTTCAGCTCCCTATGTGGCATCTTTTCAAGAGTTTACCAAGGAATTGGAAACCTACCTCTTCTATGGCAACGTTGCCTTGCAGTCCAATACCAGTGCTTTTCGCTACTATGAACCCATTTATCGTGTCATTATTCAGGGGAACTTACAGCAAATTTTAGAAGAACTTGGCTTGTTAGAAGAAATTGTCCTCAAAACAACACCTCGGGTATCTACGACCAAGCAATTGTTTATCCAGTTTGTGATGGACGTTTTTCATCTTTTTGAACATTTAAAATCAGATGACATGACGCACATCATCAAAAAATTAGAAAGTAGTAAGACCTTTGAAGAATTGTCCCAGTGTATGCGGACAGAGATTACCCAGCTCTTTAGTCAGCATCGCCTGAACGAAAATGTAGCCAATGTTCTTGAACTGATCAGTTCCCACTATCGCCAAGAAATTTCCCTCAAGGACATCGGTGCCCAACTCTTTATCAATCCTGTCTATCTTGGTCAGTTAATCAAAAAAGAAACGAACTCAACCTTTGCTGAACTACTAAACAAGCAGCGGATTAAAGCAGCTCAACAACTCTTACTTGCGACCAATAATAGCATTGAAGATATTTGCTACTCTGTTGGCTATAGTAATGTTGGTTATTTCTACAAAGTCTTTCGTAAACTCTGTGGCAAGTCACCTAAGGCCTACCGTCAGCAAATGTAAGTTGCCCCATATATCGGCAACGATATCTTAAGATTTTGAATCCCTCTAGCCTTTTGGTTTAGAAGCTAGTAGGCTTACAATGAAAAGCGGGCAAGGGTCACATTTTTAGTCGATCTGTGTAAAAACGGCTACAGTATGCAAGTCGCTGACTGTCTGAATTGTTCAGTTTTTACAAAAAAGAGGGCAGTTTTCTAAGGCTGATTCGGAGAGTTCACGGACAATGCTAGGGTCGAATCTTGAAAAAAACCTTAAAATTGGCTATAATGAATTGTAAGAGAAACTAGCAGGTGAAAGTCCTGCCGTGCGTGAAGAAAGGAAGCAGACCTTGCTCTGCTGTAAATAAGTAAAAGACATGACATCAGTTGTTGTTGTAGGTACCCAGTGGGGGGACGAAGGTAAAGGAAAAATCACAGACTTCTTGTCTGCCAATGCAGAAGTGATTGCACGTTACCAAGGTGGTGACAATGCAGGTCATACGATTGTCATCGATGGGAAAAAATACAAGTTGCACTTGATTCCTTCAGGAATTTTCTTCCCAGAAAAAATCTCGGTTATTGGAAATGGTATGGTAGTCAATCCAAAATCCTTGGTCAAGGAATTGAGCTACTTGCATGAAGAAGGTGTAAAGACAGATAATCTTCGGATTTCAGATCGAGCACATGTCATTTTGCCCTACCACATTAAGCTAGATCAATTACAAGAAGAAGCAAAGGGCGATCATAAAATTGGAACGACCATTAAAGGGATTGGTCCTGCCTACATGGACAAGGCAGCACGTGTGGGGATTCGGATTGCCGACCTCCTAGATCGTGAGATTTTCAAAGAACGCTTGGAGCGTAATTTAGCAGAAAAAAATCGTCTGTTTGAGAAATTGTATGATAGTACAGCGATTGCTTTTGATGACATTTTTGAAGAATACTATGAATATGGTCAGCAAATCAAGCAATATGTGACAGATACATCTGTTATTTTGAATGATGCTCTTGATCAAGGGAAACGGGTTCTCTTTGAAGGAGCACAAGGGGTCATGCTTGATATTGACCAAGGAACCTATCCATTTGTCACGTCCTCAAACCCTGTTGCAGGTGGTGTGACGATTGGTTCAGGTGTTGGACCAAGTAAGATTGATAAGGTGGTTGGAGTATGTAAGGCTTATACAAGCCGTGTCGGGGACGGACCATTCCCTACAGAACTCTTTGATGAAATTGGAGATCGTATCCGTGAAGTGGGGCATGAATATGGTACAACTACAGGTCGTCCGCGCCGTGTCGGCTGGTTTGACTCAGTTGTGATGCGCCATAGCCGCCGGGTATCAGGCATTACGAACCTATCTTTGAACTCGATTGACGTTCTTTCAGGGCTTGAAACCGTGAGCATTTGTGTGGCTTATGACTTAGACGGAAAACGGATTGATCACTATCCAGCGAGCTTAGAAGAACTCAAACGCTGCAAACCAATTTATGAAGAGTTACCGGGCTGGTCGGAAGATATCACCGGCGTCCGTAGTCTGGAAGAACTTCCAGAAAATGCTCGAAACTATGTCCGCCGTATCAGCGAGCTTGTCGGCGTTCGTATCTCAACCTTCTCTGTAGGCCCAGGCCGCGAACAAACCAATATTTTGGAAAGTGTATGGGGTTAAAACAGTCCAGTGGACTGTTTTAAGTTGGAAATAGGCATTTGCGCTAGCAAATGTCCGAATGTACAGAAGTCCAGTGGACTGTTTTAAGTTGGAAATAGGCATTTGCGCTAGCAAATGTCCGAATGTATAGAAAGTCCAGTGGACTGTTTTAAGTTGGAAATATAAGATACGAGGGCGTTAAAAAAGTGACAGAAAAATAGGAGGCTGCCGTAGGGTTCGGTGACCCCAAGGAAGCCTCTCCTTACAGGATTCTCAGCTGTAATTGGCTAAAGCCAAAACAGCTGCCTATCTTTTTTCCGAGCTTTTAGTCCGAGTTCAATTTAAGACAGGAGGGCGTAAAGAGCTAAGTAAAAAAGGGATATGGACCTTGTGTTGGGTGGACATGAAGAAATCTCTCCTTAAAAGGATTCTATCCATAAAGTCATAAACTTCGTTTGTCTTATCGGGTATCCGATTACAGTTGAGAAACCCTTTAGGGATAGGCTGAAACATGCTACTAGAGCTTTGAACTCGTCGTATTTCCTATTTTTACCGTAGCTGTTGCAGGCTGTGCCTGCTTTACAGATACGGATGCCCTTTGGGTACATTCGCTTTCTATACGGGCTTTGTATCTTGGTTAAACTGAACACGAGCTACAACTCACTGAAAAAAAGACCAATCTCATTGGTTGCAAGCCCCCCTGCTTCGATTGTCTATTTTTTCTAGGAGTTGCTTCAACAGTCTCTTTCAGACTGGTGAAGGTTGGAAATAAAACGAGTGAAACTCGTGTCAAACGCTCTCGTATCTTGATTTAATTGAACACGCCCTAAACTCTGTGCGAAAAAGATAAATTTTCCTAGAAACTAATGTTTCTTCGTCAAATTTCCTATTTTCGCTTTGAGTTCTTAACGGGCTTTGTATCTTGGTTAAACTGAACTCGAGCTACAACTCACTGAAAAAAAGACCAATCTCATTGGTTGCAAGCCACCCTGCTTCGATTGTCTATTTTTTCTAGGAGTTGCTTCAACAGTCTCTTTCAGACTGGTGAAGGTTGGAAATAAAACGAGTGAAACTCGTGTCAAACGCTCTCGTATCTTAATTGAACACGCCCTAAACTCTATGCGAAAAAGATAAATTTTCCTAGAAACTAACGTTTCTTCGTCAAATTTCCTATTTTCGCTTTGAGTTCTTAACGGGCTTTGTATCTTGGTTAAACTGAACACGGGCTAAAAGCTCGGAAAATAGAGCAACATTCCTATAAGTTACACTTCTTCGTCATGTTTCCTAATTTTCATTCGCTTTTTTCACGCCCTTTGTATCTTATTTAAGCTATTTTTAAGTTTTCTAGTCTATACTAGAGTCATCAAATAAAGACCACCTTCTTATTTGATAATGTTTTAAAATTTTTCATAGTATCTCCTATGAATTGCCACCTGTTTGGTGGCTTTTTTGGGGAGAAAATGAGCTTTGTTCTTGATGTTGTTGGCTTTTCTATCAAGGTTCTAGGATTGGGTAGTGTTTTTATACTCATTTCGTTTATCTTTTATTACATCGACGATTGTGGAAACTTCGTTTTCTTATTTCCAACCTTGCCCACTTCGCTCTCAAATTTCTAGGCTCAGGCTGAAACAGTTCACCGAACTGTTTCACTCTCCCAGATGATTGGAACTCGCTTTGCCGTACTCTACGATTGTTACTGACTATCGTCAGTATGATTTCCAACCTTCAACAGCCTAATGACTGTTGAAGCAGCCTGCAGCTCGTTACCTAGTACTAAAAGCAAACGAAACAATTATACTCCTTTCTTTTTAGAGAATCTTTTGATATAATGAAATATACTTAAAAAGGAGTGATACTATGGGACAATTGTTATTTCCACTTATAATGGTCGCTATGCTGGTCTTTATGATCTTCTCTCAACGGAAGCAGCAAAAGCGACGCCTGGAGGCTCTCAACCAAATTCAAAAAGGGGATGAGATTATTACCATCGGTGGCATGTATGGAATTGTTGATGAACTGACGGATCAAAAAGTCGTCTTGGATGTAGACGGTGTTTATTTGACCTTTGAACGTTCTGCGATTCGTGGTCGTGTGAGCCAAGCAGCTGCAGTTGAAACAGCTATCGAAGAGACCGCTGTGACAGAAGAATAATCAACCACCGTGCTGAGATATTGATAGGAACTCTAAGAAGTGTACTGGGCTTGAGCTCAGTGCCTTTTATTTTTAGGTGATAGCAGGTGTTTGTAGAGAAATCCCTTGTGCTTTCGCATTTGTATCAAAATATGGTATAATGAACTGATTATAATGTGAGGATAAAACATGTTCCGCTTTCCATTTAAGAAAAAAGAAACGATTGAAGCAGCTACTCAAGTTCCCAAGCATATTGCCATCATCATGGATGGAAATGGTCGTTGGGCGAAAAAGCGTCTGCAGCCACGTGTCATGGGACATAAGGCAGGGATGGATGCACTGCAAAAAATTACAAAATCAGCCTCCGATATGGGAGTTCAGGTGTTGACAGTCTATGCCTTTTCGACAGAAAATTGGGCACGTCCAGAAAAAGAGGTCAACTTTATCATGAACTTGCCAGTTGAATTTTATGATAGGTATGTGCCAGACCTAGATGCCAATAATGTGAAAATCCAGATGATTGGAGAGCATTCCCGCCTACCAGAAGCGACCAAAAAGGCGATGGAAAATGCTATGCAAAAGACCAAGGACAATACAGGCTTGATTTTGAATTTTGCTTTGAACTATGGGGGGCGTGGTGAAGTAACTCAGGCAGTCAAAGAAATTGCACAAGCTGTGTTACGTTCGGAGCTTCACCCTAGAGATATTGATGAACAACTGATCGCTGACTACCTCTATACGAATCAATTGCCAGCTAGTTTACGTGATCCAGACTTGGTTATTCGGACTAGTGGAGAGTTGCGCTTAAGTAATTTTTTACCATGGCAAACAGCCTACAGCGAGCTGTACTTTACGGATATCTCTTGGCCAGATTTTGATGAAAAAGCGCTTGATGAAGCGATAAAAGAATATAATAGACGCCATAGACGTTTCGGTGGTATCTAAGAGGGAGAAATTATGTCAAAGGATTTACAAAAACGAGTGATTTTTGGTGGACTAGCTCTGGCTATCTTTATTCCTTTCTTACTAAAAGGAGGGGTAGCTTTTCAACTCTTTATTGGCCTTTTGGCCATGATTGCAACGGCTGAACTGATTAAAATGCATGGCTTGTTGCCCAATTCGATTGAGGGCATGCTTGCGATGCTAGGAAGTTTAGTCTTGGCTCTGCCATTAGAGAATTACCTGACCTTTCTGCCCACAGATGGCAATTATACAGCCTATGCGATTGTCGTATTTTGCCTGCTGGGGTCAACAGTCTTTAATATTCAGCGATATTCCTATTCAGAAGTTGCCTTTCCTATTGCTTCTAGCTTTTATGTCGGGATTGGCTTTCATCACTTGATCTTAGCGCGTATGGACGGCTTGGATAAGGTTCTTTTTGCCTTGTTTATCGTCTGGGCAACGGATATCGGTGCTTACATGATTGGTAGTCAAATCGGACGGCGTAAGCTCATGTCTAAGGTATCACCGAATAAGACTCTGGAAGGAAGCATCGGTGGGATTGTATCTGCTCTTGTGGTATCGGTCATCTTTATCCTGACCAACAAGGGTGTGGCATCAGGTTATTCGCTTCTAACGATGTTGCTCTTGGTTATTCTTTTTTCTATCTTCGCCCAGTTTGGAGATCTGGTCGAAAGTGCCATTAAACGCCGTTTTGGAGTGAAGGATTCTGGTAGGGTGATTCCAGGACACGGAGGTATTTTAGACCGTTTTGATAGTTTGATTTTTGTCTTTCCTATCATGCACTTTTTTGGTTTGTTCTAAGGAGGAATAATGAAAGGAATTTTAGCATTTATTTTCATCTTTGGTGTCATTGTCGTTGTCCATGAATTTGGACATTTCTACTTTGCCAAAAAATCAGGGATTCTCGTCCGTGAATTTGCAATTGGGATGGGTCCGAAAATCTTTGCCCATATGGGCAAGGATGGAACAGCCTACACCATTCGGATGCTTCCCTTGGGTGGCTATGTTCGCATGGCTGGTTGGGGGGAAGACAAGACTGAGATTAAGACAGGAACACCTGTCTCACTCAGCCTCAATGAGAAAGGCATTGTCACGCGAATCAATCTTTCGGAAAAGATTCTAGACGATACCAGCCTACCGATGAATGTGACAGCCTATGATTTTGAAGAGCAGTTAGAAATCACAGGTCTGGTCTTGGAAGAAAGCAAGACATTTTCTGTAGACCATGATGCAACGATTGTGGAAGAAGATGGGACAGAAGTCCGAATTGCCCCGCTTGATGTTCAGTATCAAAATGCGTCTATCTGGGGACGTTTGATGACCAATTTTGCGGGGCCGATGAATAATTTCATCTTGGGCTTTATCGCTTTTGTCCTCTTTTTCTTTTTGCAAGGAGGAGTGCCAGATCATACGACTAATTACGTGACTGTGACAGAAGGTGGCGCAGCCCAGCAGGCAGGTCTGGTCACGGGAGATCAAATCCTTGCAGTCAATGGTGAAAAAGTCAGTGATTATGATGCGATTGCCAGTGCGATTGCTAAGGCAGCTCAAGATAGCCAGCAGACCCCAGTCCTAGCGGTTGAAGTCAGTCACGGCGGGGATAAAAAGACGCTTGAAGTGACGACAAAGGAGCAGGACGGGCGCTATTATCTAGGGATTTCCCCCATCTTAAAGACGGGCTTCATCGATAAACTAGTCGGAGGATTCAAGGAAACGATTTCCACTAGTATGTTGATCGTTCAGGCTCTGAAAAATATTATTTCCCAATTTGATTTGAATAAGTTAGGTGGTCCTGTGGCGATTTACCAGATTAGTTCCCAAGCAGCTGATAATGGCTGGGGATCTGTCTTGCGCTTGCTTGCCATGTTGTCCATTAACCTTGGAATCTTTAACCTCATTCCGATTCCTGCCCTTGATGGAGGGAAAATAGTCATCAACATCATCGAAGCTATTCGCAGAAAACCACTCAAGCAGGAGACCGAGTCCTATATCACCTTGGCAGGTGTCGGCGTCATGATTATTCTGATGATTGCAGTCACTTGGAATGATATTTTACGTGTCTTTTTCTAAAAGAGTGAGCTAAAGGAGAGAAAAATTTTATGAAACAATCGAAAATGCTTATCCCAACCTTACGGGAAATGCCATCTGATGCACAGGTTATCAGCCATGCCTTGATGGTTCGAGCCGGCTATGTCCGTCAGGTTTCGGCAGGGATTTATAGTTATTTGCCACTAGCCAATCGCGTGATTGAAAAGGCTAAGACAATCATGCGTCAGGAATTTGATAAGATTGGTGCGGTAGAATTTTTAGCGCCTGCCCTTTTGTCGGCAGATATCTGGCGTGAATCAGGTCGCTATGATACCTATGGCGAGGATCTTTACAAATTGAAAAACCGGGAGGGTTCTGACTTTATATTAGGACCAACCCATGAAGAAACGGTGACCTTGTTGGCTAGAGATGCAGTGCAATCTTATAAGCAGTTACCACTTAACATCTACCAAATTCAGCCTAAATACCGCGATGAGAAGCGTCCCCGCAATGGCTTGCTTCGAGGTCGTGAATTTATTATGAAAGACGGCTATAGCTTCCATGCGAGTTATGCTAGTTTGGATCAGACCTATGATGATTATAAGGCTGCCTATGAAGCCATCTTCACCCGTGCGGGTCTTGAATTTAAAGCCATCATTGGAGATGGTGGTGCTATGGGAGGAAAGGATAGTCAAGAATTTATGGCGATTACTCCTAACCGTACCGATTTAGAACGTTGGGTTGTCTTGGATAAATCAGTCGCTTCCTTTGATGAGATTCCAGAAGATGTCCTAGCGGCAATCAAGGAAGAATTGGCTGCTTGGTTGGTGTCAGGAGAAGATACGATTGTCTACTCCAGCGAGTCAGGTTATGCTGCCAACCTTGAAATGGCAACGAGTGAGTACAAACCACGCAACCTTGTCGTAGCAGAAGAAGCCTTGGTCAAGATTGCTACACCAGATAGTAAGAGCATTGATGAGGTGACTGCTTTCTTGAATATTTCAGAAGAGCAGGTTATCAAAACCATGCTGTTTATGGCAGATGGTGAGCCGGTTGTTGCCCTCCTAGTCGGAAATGATCAGGTTAATGATGTCAAATTGAAAAACTATTTGGGAGCGGATTTCCTTGAAGCTGCAACACCAGAAGAGGCAGCTACAGTCTTTGGGGCAAAGGTTGGGTCGTTAGGTCCGATCGGACTTCCTAAGCATGTGAAAGTCATCGCAGACCGTAAGGTAGAGGACTTGAAAAATGCAGTGGTTGGTGCCAACCAAGACGGTTTCCACTACACTGGTGCCAATGCCGGTCGTGATTATCAGGTAGCAGAATATGTGGATATTCGTGAGGTGAAAGAGGGAGAGCCTTCGCCAGATGGTAAGGGAAGTCTGCAGTTTGCCCGTGGAATTGAGATTGGACACATTTTTAAATTGGGTACGCGCTATTCAGACAGTATGAATGCGACGATTTTAGATGAAAATGGTCGGGCTACTCCAATCATCATGGGTTGCTATGGTATCGGAGTGAGTCGTCTCTTGTCAGCGGTCTTAGAGCAACATGCCCGTCTCTTTGTCAATAAAACACCAAAAGGCGAATACCGCTTTGCTTGGGGGATTAACTTCCCGAAAGAATTAGCCCCCTTTGATGTGCACTTGATTCCGGTCAATGTCAAAGATGAAGTGACGATGAGTTTGACCCAGTCGATTGAAGATAGCTTATTGACGGCTGGTTACGAAGTCTTGACCGATGATCGCAATGAGCGTGTCGGTGTCAAATTCTCAGATAGTGACTTGATTGGTCTGCCGATTCGTGTGACCGTTGGGAAAAAAGCAGCTGAAGGTATCGTTGAAGTCAAAATCAAAGGAACAGGTGATACAGTTGAAGTTCATGTCGATCAATTACTGGAAACCTTGAAAATTTTAGCAAAGCAATAAGCATAAAAAGGTTGGGCAAAGTCTTAGAAATAGAAAACAGCTTAGAATCACATCATTAAAAACGTTGATTCTAAGCTGTTTTTAGTTATCTAAATTTTAAGCGAGGCGAGAGATTTTTAATTTTTACCCAGCCTCTTATTTCCAACTTCCAACCATCTTCTAGATGATTGGAACTCACTTTGCCCTACTCTACGATTGTTACTGACCATCGTCAGTACGATTTCCAACCTTCAACAGTCATTAGACTGTTGAAGCAGCCTGCAGGTCCTTGCCTAGTACTATAAATTAAACAACTATACTACTTGAAAATAAGAGAGTAGCAGAGTGCCTTATTTGAATGTATGCCCATTGAGTATCATTTCAAAGGATAGGGCTTGGCTCTAGTTTTTTATTTATTGATCTCTAGTGCAGCTAATTGTTCAAAAATAGCTTCAAGAGAGGCTCCAGCTTGAAGAAGTGCTGCTGCTGTATAGCTACCTTCTACAAGGGAGACAGACTGGATACGGATATCCTTGTCTGTGAAATCTGCAACCATTTCCATGTTCATGCGGGCACTACCGAGGTCGAAAAAGGCAAGAATGGTGTCAGCGGGATTGCTATTTACTGCTTCTTCTATCCGGGAAAATTCTGTTCCGATACTGCCATCTTCCAGTCCTCCACAATAGGTAATGGGGACCTCCCTTGCAATTTCTGAGAGAAGGTCCATGATACCTTGGGCTAGATGGTGGGAATGAGAGACGACTACGATACCAATTGTCTGTGTCATACTAGTCCTGCCTCCATCAATGCTTCAAAGAGTAGACCAGAAGAATAGGATCCTGGGTCAATGTGGCCGATAGAGCGCTCGCCAAGATAAGAAGCCCTCCCTTTTGTTGCCTGTAAGTCCTTGGTGTTCGCGACAGCTCTATGAATGGTGTCAAGGCTGAGCTGGCCTGCTCTTATGTCTGCGATGATAGGGGTCCAGACGTCTACCATCGTCTTTTCGCCGACTACTGCCTTGCCTCGCTTTTGAATCATATCCAGTCCTGCTTGAAGACTATCCGCCAAGGAAGCTCCAGCCTGTGCACTCTTACTCAGTCCCATAAAGGCTGAACCATAAAGCGGACCAGAAGCCCCACCGACCTTACTGAGGAGTTGCATCGATACAATTTTGAATACTTCATCAGGGCCAGCAAATTCCTTGCCCTTTAATTGCTCCATAACTGCAGCCATACCTCGTGCCATATTTCCCCCATGATCGCCATCGCCAATCGGGGTATCTAGCTCACTCAATAGGTCTTTATTGTCCTGGATTTTTTCTGCAAATAATTGCATCCATCTGAATACTGCTTGTGTGTCCATTATCGTCTCCTTTACCAAGCTGGGGTTTCGACTTTGGCTTTTAAAGCTTCGATCCAGCTAGTGTCAGTTAGTTTGATGAGCGTAAGAGAGAGTCCTGCCATATCAATGGAGGTCATGTAGTTCCCAATCTTGTGGTAGGCTACCTTGAGTTGGTGATTGGCAAGGAGGTGGGCGATGTCGTTTGCAAAGACATACTGTTCCATGAGTGGGGTAGCCCCAAGACCATTGATCAGTAGACCGTAAGTTTCTCCTGCTTGGGCATCGAAGTCTTGGAGTAATTTGGCAACGAGTTCTTCAGCCAAGGCTTTAGAAGGCTGGAGTTTTTCTTTTTTGTATCCCGGCTCACCATGGATACCGACCCCATATTCAAATTCATCTTCATCAAGGACAAAACCTGGTTTTCCAACTTCAGGGACAGTAGCACCTGAAAGGGCAAGCCCAATGGTTTTGATTTGAGGGACGAGCTTATCAGCCAGCTCTTTGATTTCAGCAAGAGATTTTCCTGCTTCTGCAGCATATCCTAGAATCTTGTGGACAAGAATGGTTCCTGCAACACCACGGCGTCCCTGGGTATAGAGGCTATTTTCGACCGCAATATCATCGTCAACAACGACGCTTGCGACTTCAATTCCCTCCATTTCAGCTAATTCCTGTGCCATCTCAAAATTCATAATGTCCCCAGAGTAATTTTTGATGACCATAAACACCCCAGCTCCCTCATCCGCAGCCTTGATGGCTTCTAAAATTTGGTCTGGAGTTGGAGAAGTAAAGACAGCTCCACAAACAGCAGCAGATAGCATGCCCTTGCCGACAAATCCAGCGTGAGAAGGTTCGTGACCAGAACCACCACCAGAGACAAGCCCGACCTTACCATCTTTTTTGGCCTTTCTAACAATAACGTCATAGCCATCTAAGCGTTCCACCAAATTGCCATGCATAAAGACAAGCCCTTGAAGCATCTCATCGACAACATGCTCGGGTTGATTGATAATTTTTTTCATCTGTATTCCTCCTAGAAACTAAGGAACCATGTGGAAGTAGCTGTGTATCAAATGCTTGTATCCTAGCTTTATTCCCATGGTGGTTTCATTGATTACGCTTTCAGTATACTAGAATCGTTCATAAAAAGAAAGGGACAAAATCATGGGTCTGTCCCTTTGGATTTCAGTGGAAGTATGGTAAGGTAGAGGGAGAAAGAAGTATTTTGCTACTTGGTAGAGGGGGAGCACCAAGGCAAAAAGGAAATGCCATTAGGAGAAATAAGGGAGAAAGCGACCATATGGGAACATCTCTGATTACAAAAAAGAGGATTGCCAAGGCATTCAAACGCCAATTGGCAGTCAAAAGTTTTGAGAAGGTCTCGGTTGTGGATATTATGCAGGAGGCTGAGATGCGCAGGCAGACCTTCTATAATTATTTTGTGGATAAGTATGAACTGCTAGACTGGATTTTTGAGACAGAATTGCAGGAGCAAGTCACGGATAATTTGAATTATATCAGCGGGCTAGGCTTACTAGATGAACTGCTGTACTATATTGAAAGCAACCAGCATTTTTATGTTCAATTATTTAAAGTAAAGGGGCAAAATGACTTTGTCTCCTACTTAGGAGGCTACTGTCGGATTTTAATGGAGAAGATTTTGAGTGAATTGCAGCAAAAGGAGGGCGTGAAGTTAGGGAGTATTTACCGGAACTTTTTCATCTCCTACCATGCAGGAGCCCTGCTTTCCTTGATAGAGCAGGAGATGAAGCAAACTCCCTGTCAGCTTTGCCTCCATTATCCACAGTTGGTTACGATACTGACAGCATCATTGAGAGAGAGAAAGGGGAACTAAATGGTTGCCATTATCAATCAAGCACATCGCGTCATTTCTCACTATATGGAGGGTTTTTTAGTAGCACATCCTCAGCTCAAGCGCTTGGAGCAAGAGCCGATTATTTGCGTGAGGGAGCTAGATAGGGCTTGTGTCCCTGTCATTTCTGGAGGTGGCTCAGGTCATGAGCCTATGCATGTTGGCTTTGTTGGGGAGGGGATGCTGAGCGCTGCTGTCTATGGGGAGATCTTTGTCCCACCTACTGCTGAGGAGATCTTGCGAGCCATTCGATACGTGGATAAGGGGAGGGGGGTCTTTGTGATTGTCAAAAATTTTGAAGCAGATCTGCTTTCCTTTCAAGCTGCCATTCACCAAGCAAGAAAAGAGGGCATTCAGGTCAGATATGTTGTCTCCCACGACGATATTTCAGTTGATACCAAAAAGAATTTCCAGAAGCGTCATCGGGGGCTGGCAGGGACGATTTTACTCCATAAGATTGTAGGAGCCGCTGCCCAATCTGGTATGCCCTTGGAGGAATTGGAGCAACTGGCTCTCTGCCTATCCACAGAAATTGCGACCATTGGCTTTGCGACGAAGGCGGCGCATTTTCCCCAAGTAGCCTCTCCCCTCTTTGAGCTAAAGGAGGGGGAGATTTCCTATGGCATTGGGATTCATGGGGAAGAAGGCTATCGGACAGTTCCTTTTGAATCATCTGAGCAACTAGCCAATGAGATTGTCAATAAGTTAAAATTACGTTTTCGCTGGCAGGAGGGGGAGGAATTTATCCTTTTGGTCAACAATTTAGGGACCATTTCAGAATTAGAACAAGGGATCTTTCTCAATGATATTTGCCAATTATTAGATGTAGAAGGCATACAAATCCCTTTTATCAAGGCAGGACGTTTTGCGACTAGTCTAGATATGGCAGGGCTTTCGGTCACCCTCTGTCGGCTAAAAGACCGTACTTGGCTCAAGTACTTACAGGCAGAGACAAGTGCCCCAGCCTGGTAGGAGCGTTCAGTCTTTATGTAGGGGTCGGGAGAAAAGAATAAAATCCTCCTTGCCCAGATTTTAGAAGCCTGTAGGGGCATTAATAAGAGTGTTGAAAACCTTTAGTTTAAAGGTTTTTCTTTGTTTTTTAAATTTTTTTCTGAGGTGTTGAAAAAGGAATCGAGAATAGCATAAATCAATACGATTACTTTCAAAGGGTAGGGAATAACAATCACTCTGAACAAATGTCAGATTTTTTTGATCGGAGTATTTCCTCATGTTTTCAGTAATAAACCTATTTTCTCTGTCTAGACCCATTACACGAGAATTTGGAAAAAATCTCGCTAATGCCAAAGATATTTCACCTGTTCCACAGCCTAAGTCTAATATAAGAGATGGATTTTCCATTTTTAAGAAATCAAAACTATTAAGAATACCAACTTTATTTATTTTTACAGATTCTGATAATCTTTCACTTTCTTGAATAAATAACTTCTTATTAAAGTAAGTTGTATCGTATGAATCATGAACCATTTTTAACTCCCTATATCAACAATATCATTAAATAATTCTCTATTTTCATCATATAGATGATGAGTAATCATCATAACCGTCAAATCTTTTGATTGAAGAAGTTTTTGTTCAATATCAATAGCAGTTTTCCTATCTAAATTAGAAACAGCTTCATCCATAATCACAATTGGTTTATTTCCAAGTAACTCTCTAGCAATAGAGATTCTTGCTTTTTGACCGCCAGATAAGTTATCTTCATACTTACATTCCAAACGTCCTTTAATAAAATGATTTACATGTGAAGTTTTTAAAATACTAGCAAAAAAAGTCCGATCTATAGAACGTCCCAATGTTATATTATCAAGTAAGGTATCTTTAAAAATGTGCGGTCGCTGTGGAATGAGGGCAAATATTTCTTGTAAACTTTTAAGTGAAATTTCTTTATAATTTTTATTGTCTAAAAATATTTCACCTTCATAATTTATCAACTCTCCTGTTAATAATCGAATTAACGTTGATTTCCCTGAACCAGATCCCCCTACAATAGCAATCTTATCTCCTTTCTTAATAGTCATATTTGGATATTGAATAGTATTGTCGTTATCAAAAATGACAGAAACATTTCGTAAAGTAAGTGTTTCTGTAAAATTTATTTCATCACTAGTATATTTTTTTTCAGCTTTTTTAGGATATTTTTCTAACAATTTAATGGTTGCTTTAAAAGTAACAATATTATAAGCTGCCCCTCTAGTATAGTTAAAAAGACAACTTGTTAGGTTAGCGATAGAAAATATTACCCCTGTAGTAATCTCCCCTTTTACAACAAGATAACCGGTTGTAATAAAAATGATGACCTGAGCAATTATACTTGACATCATGGAAAGCGAATTTGCACAACTTGAAGTCTTTGATAAACTTACTTTAGATTTTATCAACTGTGTAAAGTCTCGTAATATTCGTTTTTTGAAGTAGGAGGTCTGATTATTATGGAAAAAAACTTCAAATCCACTTAAATAATCGCTTGTTCTATTGAGTGCAGTGGTAGAGTCCGAGGAAACTATTTTAGTTTGTTCAGCAATTCTCTTTTCAAAAATTTTAGGGACAAAATAAACCAATCCTGTCATTATAACACTCCCCACCAATAATATCCAGTGAAAATAAATGATAGCAAAGGCATTAAATAGAACCGTTATCATACTCTCAACAGCATTATAAAACTGCATAAACCCATTATCTTTTAACAAATTCATATCATTTATTAACCATGAATGATATTCTCCTTTACTGTGATGATGACTACCAGTATACGAATGAGTAATTAAAGAATCTAGCAAATCAGTACGTATAAGATTGATTTCTTTTTGACATAGTTTTTCTTTTAAAGTATCTTTCCAAACTTGAAAAAGACTATACCCTCCCCAACAGAGTATATCCACTATACTCCAAAGAATAAAATTATTCCAACTACCTTTAATTAATGAGTCCAACATCCATGTGAGAGATAGTGAGCTCATTACATTAGATATGACCCAAAAGACGATGATAACAAGCAGTAGTAAATTATCCTTCTTAAATTTCCATAAATATTTAAACATAGATTGAACCTCACATATCAATTTACTCAGCAAAGAAATCAATTATTAATTCAAATAGAGTATCAATTTTTTGACTATCATCAATGAAGAAACATTTTTTTCCAGTTTTAACTTCAACTTCTTCCTGAAAAACGAATACTTGTTTCTCATCATAATCCGAGACATAATTTCCTAACACAGATAATCTCGTCTCTTTATTTATAGGATATAAGACAATAGCTATAACCTTAGTCTTCTGAAGTGTTTCGATATCATTACAGTGCGTATTATATAGTTATATGGATTATTTTACTGTATTTATGGATTTTTTTAAACCGATTTGCTAAGTTGTTCTTAAAAGAAAGACTAGCTATTCTTGTTTATCAATTTTCTTTATGATGCTTTTTCGACTTGTCCTAGGCTCATTTCTCCCAGATTGGTCAGCCGATGAACTTGCTTTTATCCGCACTACCTAAGAGAATACCAAAAGAAATTCATTTCTGACATGAACGGAGTGTGACTTGTGAGTACAGGTTCTTAGTCCCTATATAGGGAGGGATAGTTATGGGCAAGGCTCGAAAAATAGGGGGACTTGTGGTAAAATAGAGAGCATAGAAAGGCAAGGGATACGAGAATGACAGATACGTTTCAATTACTATTGAATCAAATTGGTCTACCACTTGAATTGAGAGAATCAAGTGCGTTTTCAAGTGCCAGAATTGAGCAGGTATTGGTACATAAAAAGAGCAGGGTTTGGGATTTTACCTTTTGCTTTGAGGAAGCTCTTCCCTTGGCGCACTATCAGTTATTAAAAGCCAAGCTCCTCAATGAATTTCAAAAGACAGGAAATCAGGCACGTTTTCGCTTGGTGACCGTTAAAGAGACGATTGATCCAGCCTTGGTACAGGCATACTATTCAGAAGCCTTTACAGAAGAACTATGTCAGAGTGCTGGTTTTCGATCGGTTTTTCAGCAGTTACCAGTTGAATTTCATGATGGTACCTTGTGGATCAAAGGTCCGGCATCTGTCGATACGCCGCATTTCAGAAAGAACCATTTGCCGAGGTTGGTCGAGCAGTTTGCTCGTTTTGGGTTTGCCAATATAGCAGTGGATATCCAGGTCTGTCAGGAAATGACCAAGGCACAGTCTGAAGAGTTTCACGCTCAAAATGAAGAACTGCTCCAAAAAGCTAGTCAGGAAACCTTGGAAGCGATGGAACAGTTGGCACAAATGACACCGCCACCAGAAGCCAGTCCACAGGCCAATTTCCAAGAATTTAAGAAACAGGCACCGCGCAAGGTTAGTCTTGAAAAATCAGAGATTACACCGATGATTGAGATTGAGACGGAAGAAAATCGGATTGTCTTTGAAGGCTTAATCTTCGATGTGGAGCAGCGGACAACGCGGACAGGGCGGGTCATTATCAATTTTAAGATGACGGACTACACCTCTTCTTTTTCGATGCAGAAATGGGCAAAGAATGAGGAAGAAGCACAGAAGTTTGACATGGTAAAAAAAGGGAATTGGGTTCGTGTTCGAGGGAATATCGAAACCAACAATTTCACACGTGACTTGACGATGAATGTGCAGGAAGTGCAGGAAGTCAAGCGTGATATTCGTAAGGATCTCATGCCCGATGATCAAAAACGAATTGAGTTTCATGCCCACACAAATATGTCTACGATGGATGCTCTGCCACCAGTTGAGGACTTGATTGCTCGAGCTGCCAAGTGGGGGCATAAGGCGATTGCTATTACAGATCATGGTAATGTTCAGTCCTTTCCACATGGTTATCATGCTGCCCGCAAGGCAGGGATTAAGGCGCTCTTTGGTATGGAAGCCAATATCGTCGAAGACAGGGTGCCGATTGTTTACAATGAGGCAGAACTTTCCCTGTCTGATGCGACCTATGTGGTCTTTGACGTAGAGACGACAGGGCTTTCTGCGGTTTACAATAAGCTGATTCAGATTGCGGCCTCTAAGATGCACAAGGGAAATATTATCGCTGAATTTGATGAGTTTATCAATCCAGGTCATCCCTTGAGCCAGTTTACAACAGATTTGACGGGAATCACAGATGAGCATGTCAGAAATGCTAAGCCACTTGAGCAGGTCTTGCAGGAATTTCAGTCCTTTTGCGAGGGTGCTGTCCTCGTTGCCCACAATGCGACCTTTGACGTTGGCTTTATGGATGTCAACTATGAGCGGGCAGGCATGCCGACCATTAGCCAGCCGGTCATTGACACCTTGGAGTTTGCCCGCAACCTCTATCCAGAGTACAAGCGGCATGGTCTGGGTCCCTTGACCAAGCGTTTTGGTGTTGCCCTTGAACACCATCATATGGCCAACTACGATGCGGAAGCGACAGGGCGTCTCCTCTTTATTTTCTTAAAAGATGCTCTGGAAAAACATGGAATCAGCCAGTTGGAGCAATTAAATACAGAGTTGATTGCAGAAGATTCCTATAAGAAAGCCCGTGTCAAGCATGCAACCTTGTATGTCACCAATCAGGTGGGCTTGAAAAATATATTCAAGCTGGTATCCTTATCCAATACCAAGTATTTTGAAGGAGTGCCCCGGATTCCACGGACAATTCTAGATGAACACCGTGAGGGCTTGATTTTAGGAACAGCCTGTCAAGAGGGAGAAGTCTTTGATGAGTTGCTCTCAAAAGGAATAGAAGAAGCCGTCAAGGTGGCAAGTTATTATGATTTTATAGAAGTAATGCCCCCTGCCCTTTATGCCCCCATGATTGCTAAGGAGCAGTTTAAGGACATGGCAGAAATAGAAGCCATGATTCAGAACTTGATTGAAGTGGGACGGAGAGCCAATTTACCTGTTCTTGCGACAGGAAATGTCCACTATATTGACCCAGAAGAAGAGATTTACCGTGAGATTATTGTGCGTTCCTTGGGGCAAGGGGCTATGATCAATCGTACCATTGGGCATGGGGAAAATGCCCAACCTGCCCCTCTTCCCAAAGCTCATTTCCGCACGACCAATGAAATGCTAGATGACTTTTCCTTTTTAGGAGAGCAGCTCGCACGAGAGATTGTGATTACGAATCCAAATGCTATGTTGGAGCGTTTTGAGGATGTTGAGGTCGTCAAAAAAGACCTCTATACTCCTTATTTAGAAAAGGCCGAAGAGCGCGTGGCAGAACTGACCTATAAAAAAGCCTTTGAAGTCTATGGCAATCCTCTACCAGATATTATTGACTTGCGGATTGAAAAAGAATTGACTTCGATTTTAGGAAATGGCTTTGCGGTGATTTACCTTGCTTCTCAAATGCTCGTAACACGCTCGAATGAGCGGGGATATTTGGTCGGTTCTAGGGGGTCTGTGGGCTCTAGCTTTGTTGCGACTATGATTGGAATTACTGAGGTCAATCCTATGCCTCCGCACTATGTCTGTCCCCAGTGCCAACATAGTGAGTTTATCATAGATGGGTCTTACGGTTCTGGCTTTGATATGCCAGATAAGGATTGCCCAGATTGTGGTCACAAATATGCCAAGGACGGTCAGGACATTCCCTTTGAAACCTTCCTAGGATTTGACGGGGACAAGGTACCCGATATTGACTTGAACTTTTCAGGAGATGATCAGCCAGATGCCCATTTGGACGTCCGGAAGATTTTCGGGGATCAATATGCTTTTCGTGCTGGAACAGTAGGAACGGTTGCTGCAAAAACAGCCTATGGTTATGTACGTGGCTATGAGCGAGACTATGGCAAGTTTTATCGTGATGTCGAGGTGGAACGTCTGGCTGCAGGTGCTGCCGGGGTGAAACGGACAACCGGTCAGCACCCGGGTGGAATTGTTGTTATTCCAAACTATATGGATGTCTATGATTTTACTCCTGTTCAATATCCGGCAGATGACTTGGCCGCGAGTTGGCAGACGACCCACTTCAACTTCCATGATATTGATGAGAATGTCTTGAAACTTGATGTACTGGGGCACGATGATCCGACCATGATTCGGAAACTCCAAGATTTATCAGGAATTGATCCACAGACCATTCCCGCAGATGATAAGGGGGTTATGGCTCTCTTTTCAGGAACTGAAGTGCTGGGAGTGACACCAGAGCAGATTGGGACACCGACTGGTATGTTAGGAATCCCTGAATTTGGAACCAACTTTGTCCGGGGAATGGTAGAAGAAACGCACCCAACGACTTTCTCGGAGCTTCTTCAATTATCAGGGCTATCACACGGAACGGATGTATGGCTGGGAAATGCTCAAGATTTGATCAAGGCAGGGATTGCAGACCTCTCTACCGTTATCGGCTGTCGGGACGATATCATGGTCTATCTCATGCATGCGGGACTCCCTCCTAAAATGGCCTTTAATATCATGGAGCGGGTGCGTAAGGGGGCTTGGCTTAAGATTTCTGAGGAAGAACGCAAGGGCTATATCCAAGCGATGAAGGACAACAATGTACCTGACTGGTATATTGAATCTTGTGGAAAGATTAAGTATATGTTTCCTAAGGCACATGCGGCAGCCTACGTGATGATGGCGCTTCGTGTCGCCTACTTCAAAGTGCATCACCCGATTTATTATTATTGTGCTTATTTCTCCATTCGGGCCAAGGCATTTGATCTAGCAACCATGTCTGCTGGTTTAGACCGAGTAAAGGCCAAGATGGAAGAAATCACCATCAAGAAGAAGAATAATGAAGCCAGCAATGTGGAGTTGGATCTCTTTACGACCCTGGAAATTGTCAATGAAATGTTGGAACGTGGCTTTAAGTTTGGGAAATTAGACTTGTATCAGTCTGATGCAACCGAATTTCAAATTGAGGGGGACACCCTGATACCGCCATTTGTCGCTATGGATGGTCTGGGCGAAAATGTTGCCCGTCAAGTGGTGAAGGCACGTGAAGAGGGGGAATTCCTCTCTAAGACCGAGTTACGCAAGCGTGGAGGTCTCTCTGCAACCCTTGTAGACAAGCTCGATGAAATGGGGATCTTAGGAAATATGCCAGAAGATAATCAGTTAAGCCTGTTTGATGACTTGTTTTAAAAGAGAATAAGATGAGGGAGACTTGAAGAACATAAAAAAAATAGGGGATTGGAGAAGATGGCGCTTGTCATCAATCCGCTTCCCTATTTTTCTATAAGGTTATACTCTTCAAAAATCAACTATACTAGGCAACGAGCTACAGGCTGCTTCAACAGTCATTAGGCTGTTGAAGGTTGGAAATCATACTGACGATAGTCAGTAACAATCGTAGAGTACGGCAAAACGAGTTCCAATCATCTGGGAGAGTGAAACAGTTCGGTGAACTGTTTCAGCCTGAGCCTAGAAATTTGAGAGCGAAGTGGGCAAGGTTGGAAATAAGGAAACGAAGTTTCCACAATCGACGAAGTAATAAAAGGTAAACGAAATGAGTATAAGAATTGTGAAAGGTTAGAAATGAGAGTAGCACCGCTCATTTCCTTATAATCGAAGCCGAAGGTAAAACGAGCCTTCACCAAGGCAAGTTGACCAAGTATCCTTTTGATTTTTAAAGAGTATAAACACTATTTTTTATCTTCTATAGTCCACGGGACTGGACTATAGAAGCAGCCTTCGGCTAGTTCCTAGTTTGCTTTTTGTATTAGTTTGAAATCAATTTTTGCTCTTTTAGATAGGTTTTAGCAACCTTGCTGGGTGATTTACCCTCAACATTGACTTGATAGTTCATGTCCTGCATGTCTTTTTCGCTAATCTTACCCGCTAGCTGATTGAGGATATCCTCCAGTTGGGGGTATTTTTTGAGGGTTTCTTCTCGTAGGAGGGGCGCTCCTTGATAGGGTGGGAAGAGCTGCTGGTCATCCTTGAGTGTTGTGAGGTGGTATTGTTGGAGTTCACTATCGGTTGAATAGGCATCAATGATATGGACATTTCCATTATCAATGGCCTTATAGCGCAAGGCTGGCTCGAGCGTCTTGACTTGGAGCTGGAGCTTGTAGCGGTCTTTTAGGCCTTTTGCGCCGTCCTCACGGTCGTTAAATTCCAAGCTAAATCCAGCTGTGGCGCTTGTCTGAACCTTAGAAAGGTCAGAGATCGTTGCTAAGCCATGTTCTTTGGCATAGTCTTCCTTGACGGCAAGTGCGTAGGTGTTTTGATAGAGCATGGGTTTGAGATAGATGAGCTTGTCTTGCGCAAAAATCCCCTTACGGGCTGCTTGATAGACATCATTGGGGTCTGTTGAGGTACTTGGGGCTTGTTTGAGGAGAGTGGAGGTCACCGTTCCTGTAAATTCTGGGTAAAGATCGATTTGACCTGCTTTCAAGGCTTCGTAGACAAAGCTGGTCTTTCCAAAGTTTGGCTTTAATTCTACTGTAATATCCGTCTTGTCCTCAATTAACTCCTTATAGATATGGATTAAAATCTCAGGCTCAGAGCCTAGTTTTCCAGCGATAACGATCTTATTTTGCATCATCATAGACATGGGAAAAAGCGAGACAGAACTGATGCAAAAAAGGGCAACAAAGGAGATGAACATGGTCTTCAGACTACGTTTGTCAACCAAGCCAATCAAATAGTGAAAGAGGAGTGCCAAAATAGCAGAGCTGATTGCCCCAATTAAAATCAGGGAGCTATTGTTGCGGTCAATTCCTAGGAGAATGAAAGAACCCAATCCTCCTGCTCCGATCAGGGCAGCTAAGGTTGCTGTTCCAATCACAAGGACGGTTGCTGTCCGAATACCAGAGAGAATGACAGGTGCTGCCAGAGCGAGTTCAAATTTTCTTAGTTTTTCCCAACGGTTCATTCCAAAGGCGGTTGCAGCTTCCTGCAAGGAGGGGTCAATTTCCTGTAGTCCCGTAATGGTATTTTGCAGAATGGGAAAAATAGCATAGACAATCAAGGTCAAAATTGCGGGAATTTTCCCAATTCCGAAAATAGGAATGAGCAGTCCCAAGATTGCCAATGAGGGAATGGTCTGCAGGATCCCTGTGAATTGTAGCATAAGATTTGCCAAGCGCTCATGTTTTGAGACTAGGATAGCAAGGGGAATGGTTAGCAAAATGGCACAGGCAAGTGCCATAAAGGAGATTTGTAAATGCTCTCCAAGTGCCAAAATCCAGTCTTCTTTTCGTTCTAAAAAGGTTTGAATGAAATCATTCATAGCAGGCTCCGATCTATACATGGAAGAAATCAGCGACAAACTGGCTGGCAGGGGATTCTTGGATACGTTCCGGAGTATCCAATTGTAGGATTTCCCCCTGATCCATGATGGCAATGCGGTCACCGAGCTTCATGGCTTCTGCCATATCATGAGTTACAAAAATCATGGTCATCTGAAATTCTTTTTGGATTTTTTTGACTAAGTCCTGTAATTGCTCACGAGAAATAGGATCTAGGGCGCTAAAGGGTTCGTCTAGCAAGAGAACCTTGGGACGGGCGATAATAGCACGTAAAATCCCAATTCGCTGTTGCTCTCCCCCAGAAAGTTCACCTGGCATGCGGTGGAGATAGTGGGCAGCAGGAAGTCCGACTAATGCTAATAATTCCTTGGTACGGGTCTCAATTTCTTTCTTGGACCATTTTTTCATCTCAGGAATGAGGGCGATATTTTCTGCCACACTAAGGTTAGGAAAGAGGGCAATCTGCTGGAGGACATAGCCAGTTGCGAGGCGTAATTCCCGTAGTTCATAGTCTTTGAGGCATTTGCCATCCAGGTAGATATCTCCTTCATCTGGTTCAATCAAGCGGTTGATCATCTTGAGTGTGGTTGTCTTTCCGCTTCCGCTTGTACCGACCAAGACGAAAAATTCCCCATCTCGAATGGTAAATGCTTGGTCTTTTAGGACATACTTGTCATTGAAGTGTTTACTGACCTGTTTAAATTCAATCATAGGCTTACCTGACTTTCTAATTGTTGTTGCAAGGCTTCGTTAAAAGAGGAATAGAGTTGTAAGAGTTTTTCTCGCTCTTCTTCATTCATCTGTGCTAGAGCACGATTTTCTGCTTCCTCTAGCGGGTCTAAAATAGAGGCAGCATAGGCCCTCCCCTTACTAGTTAGATGGATAAACTTTTGGCGTTTATCGCATTTATTTGGCACAAAGGAGACTAGTTTTGCCCGCTCAAATACCTTGATAGTGGTATTGATGACCTGCTTGCTGGCTCCTAGCTTATGGCTGAGGCAGGCTTGAGATAGGGGGCTTTGGGCATAGTATAGCCAGACAAGAATGAAAAATGACGACCGTTGTAGACCAAACTTTTTGGCATATTGATCGTAGAGAAAATCCTGCTCGTATTTTAAACGAGCAAATGTCTTTGTTTCTTGTTTTATCTGCATCATCATGGAGTGCCTGCCTTTGTTTAGATTAGAGTAAATAGTCAAAAATTTTGACTATTAGTGTATCATATTCCCTAGAAATAGTCAAAAATATGGACTAATTACTATAGTGGGAATCTTAGAGAAGCCTTTATACTCTTTAAAAATCAAAAGGATACTTGGTCAACTTGCCTTGGTGAAGGCTCGTTCTACCTTGGGCTTCGATTATAAGGAAATGAGCGGTGCTACTCTCATTTCCAACCTTTCACCATTCTTAATTGTGAAAGCTAGTCTACTTTTGATTTTTATTGAGTATTAGATGTAAGCGATAGTAAGAACGGTAAATTTGCAAGAAGTAGGCTTTTAAACAGCAGGCTCCATGGAAGAAGATTAAAAATAGACACGTTCTACCGCTTTACACATGCAACCGCAGAAAAGAAAGTTAGTAAGATTAGCTTCTTTGGAGTGTTTTGATTTTCTTTCATAAACGATAGATGAAAAAGTGAGTATGGAACGAAAAAAGCTAGCTAGAAGAATGGTCTATGGCAGTAGAAAGTGTATTCCTCTATCGAAATATGATACAATAAAGAAGAATTGAATCAAAAAGGAGTAAATCATGGTATTACCAAACTTTAAAGAAAACTTGGCAAAATATGCGAAGTTACTTGTCTCAACAGGAATCAATGTTCAAGCAGGTCATACAGTTTCCTTGACCATTAGTGTTGATCAGGCTGAGCTAGCTCGTTTGATTGTCAAAGAAGCCTATGCACAAGGGGCAGTAGAGGTACTTGTGAACTGGCAAGATGATGTCATTTTGCGGGAGCGTTACTTGAATGTACCGATTGAGCGTTTAGAGACGGTTTCTGAGCAACGAATTGCAGAAATGAACTATATACTGGACCATAAAGCGAGCCGATTGGTGGTTCTATCTGATGATCCAGGTGCCTTAGACGGGATTGACCCAGAAAAACTATCTCGTGCGACACGGGCTACAAGTATTGCCCTAAACCCAATGCGTCAAGCGACCCAAGCCAACAAAATTAGCTGGACTTTGGGTGCGGCAGCAGGATTAGAGTGGGCGAAAAAGGTTTTCCCAGATGCTACAAGTGATGAGGAAGCAGTCGATTTACTGTGGGATCAAATTTTCAAAACGTGCCGTGTCTATGCTGATGACCCAGTGGCTGCTTGGAAAGAGCATGAGGAACGTCTTGTCGCTAAGGCAGCGATTTTGAATAAGGAGCAATTTGTCAAACTTCACTATACTGCACCTGGTACAGACTTGATTCTCGGAATGCCTAAAAATCATTTGTGGGAAGCGGCAGGTTCTATCAATGCTCAAGGGGAGCACTTCATTGCCAATATGCCAACTGAGGAAGTCTTTACAGCTCCTGATTACCGTGTGGCAGACGGCTATGTCACATCAACCAAGCCACTTAGCTATAATGGAAATATCATCGAAGGCATTAAAGTGACCTTTAAAGATGGTGAAATTGTTGAGATTACTGCTGAAAAGGGTGATGAAGTAATGAAGAAATTGGTCTTTGATAATGCAGGTGCGCGTGGTCTCGGTGAGGTTGCCCTTGTACCAGATCAAAGCCCTATTTCCCAATCAGGGGTAACGTTCTTTAATACCCTCTTTGACGAAAATGCCTCCAACCACTTGGCAATTGGATCGGCCTATGCCTTTAGCATTGAAGGTGGTGTGGAGATGAGCAATGACGAATTGAAAGCAGCAGGGCTGAACCGTTCAGATGTTCACGTGGACTTTATGATTGGATCCAATAAAATGAATATTGATGGTATTCGTGAAGACGGAACGGCCGTACCAATTTTCCGTGATGGTGAATGGGCGATTTAGCGCCTATTCAAAATGGAGTTCTTACTGGTTGCGTGCAAGTTCATACTCAATAAAAATCAAAAAGCAAACTAGGAAGCTAGGAAATAGAGCTAGTGAAAGCAAGTGACCATCGTAGCGTACGGCAAGGCTGACGGAGTTTGAAGAGATTTTTAAAGAGTGTTATTACTTTCATTTTGTGCCTTACTAGAACTTAATAAGAGAGAGTATAGGAGGTTAAAAGATATGATTGGAAGCCTAATCGTTGGCTTGCTTGTAGCGATTATTGCTGCAGCTATTACCAACCGTGGTGAAAAGATGGGTTGTATTGGCAAGATTTTATTAGGACTTGCAGGTGCTTGGCTTGGCCAGCTTCTCTTTGGTGCTTGGGGTCCCCAAATTGCAGATACGGCTATTGTCCCTTCTGTTTTAGGAGCAGTCATTCTCCTAGCCATTTTTTGGGAACGGGGGAGTTGAGACAAGAGGCCAGGCAAAAATGAGGTTGAAAGATTAAAAAATGAGCAAGTCCAAATTGGACTCGCTCATTTTCGATTACTCGTCAACGCTCACCCTATGCCCTTGTTGCCTCACCTTACCGAAGTTCAGTTTATCGTCTGGCTAAGTCCTCAAGCCCTACAAGAGGAGATAGATATTTTGGTTTTAGCCGAGTTTTGTTGTAGTGCCTTTTAGGTATAAACTAAATGGCTGTATTACTGTTTCGTCAATACTACTGTATCATTTCGATCAATTTCACTGATGTCCTCAATCGTTAAGGTATGACCGTCTAAGAAATAACGTTCTGTATCATCACCGATGATAATGCGTTGATTGGTTGGGTCAATGGTTACATTTTTGATTTCTTGTTCTCCATCTGGTTCAACCTGGGTCCAAGTGCCAGAAGTTCCTGTGATTACAAGAGTTACTTCATCTTCTTCATCGTGTCCCTTATAGGTTCCATCAAGTTCCCCTGTTTGGGTGTTGCTAGCTGGAGTGGTTGTTGCGGAAGCAATTGTAGCACTGCTAGATGATAGAGTAGAAGTTTGAGAGGTAGAGCTTGTAGAGCTAGTAGCACTAGAACTTGTAGGAAGCACTTGAGTTTGTGTACTAGTGCAGGCTACAAGGAATAAGCTAAGGGTTGTCACGCTAGTGATTGAAATTATTTTTGTAAGTTTCATGATACTATCCTTTCAATTAAGAGATGGACTTTTATTATACTAAAACATTCAACTACTTGGCAAGATTTTTGTTTGGTAAGAAAGGCTGTATGTTGTCTACAATAAACCCTCTATTTATGGAGATTACTCAAGCACCAACATCCCTTCTTTGATGGCAAATGGATGCTCTGGATTGATGCGGTCGTAGAACATGATACCATTGATATGGTCAATCTCATGTTGGACGACAATAGCATTGAAGCCTTTGAGTTTGATACGGTGCTTTTCCCCGGTCTTGTCAAAATATTCCACTGTTACACGGGCATGACGAACCACGTAGCCAGGAATTTCACGATCGACAGACAAGCACCCTTCTCCGCCTTCCATAGCTGCTTCTTGAATGGAGTGAGAGACGATTTTGGGATTGTACATGACTTCCTGAAGGGCATATGCTTCAGCCGGTGGATTGCCTTCTGGATCTTTTGCGTTTGGTACAAGAACTGCAATGATGCGCTTTGAAATATTTACTTGTGGCGCTGCAAGCCCCACCCCACCACGAAGTTTCATTTTTTCCGCCATGACAGGATCCTGGGAATGTTTGAGGAATTGGAGCATCTTTTCTCCCAAGATTATTTCCTCATCAGAGAGTGGTAGTTGGACCTCCTCGGCGACCTTACGCAGGGTTGGATGTCCGTCACGAATAATATCATCCATATCGATCAAGTGACTAGCTTTTGTTAAACGTTCAATTACAGACATAGGATTCTCCTTCTAATTTCTAAGGACTAGTATAGCACGAAAAGGAGCAGAAGAAAAGGCAAGTGCAGGATAAGGAAGAATTTGCTATACTAGTGCTATTGGGAATGAAAATCTCCCTGTTGTATTGTGGAGAAATCAAGAGAAATAAAGGCTTAGAAGACCGTTCTTTCCACCATAGGCTTGTGAGAATATGGCAATTAGTCGGAGGATATTAGATGCGTTTGGATAAATTTTTAGTTGAATGTGGCATAGGTTCACGAACAGAGGTCAAGAAAATCCTCAAGTCAGGCAAGGTAACAGTCAACCAAGCCGTTGAAAAATCTGCCAAGGTCCACATTGATGAAGAAAAAGATGAGATTGTCTATCAGGGGAAGAGGTTAAACTATGAGAAATTTGTCTACTATCTCTTAAACAAACCCAAGGGGGTGATTTCGGCGACAGAAGATAGTAAACATCGAACGGTCCTGGATCTGTTAGATGATACTGCAAGACACAAAGAGGTTTTTCCTGTTGGACGGCTAGATATTGATACGCACGGGCTCTTACTCTTGACCAATAATGGTGCCTTAGCCCATGAACTGCTATCGCCTAAAAAACATGTCGTTAAGGTTTATCAAGCTGAAGTAGCCGGTATCATGACGGGAGAAGATGTTCGTCACTTTGCGAGAGGGATTGAGCTGAAAGATTTTACCTGTCAGCCTGCTATTCTGGAACTTGTAGAAGTAGATGAGATAGCTCAGACATCACGCGTACAGATTCGCCTTGCAGAAGGGAAATTCCACCAAGTGAAACGCATGGTAGCAGCCTGTGGAAAAGAGGTAACAGATTTACAACGCCTTAGCATGGGTCCTTTGAGCTTAGACGAAACCCTAGACCTGGGAGCCTATCGCAGACTGAACACTCAGGAATTGGACGAACTAACCACCTTCGGCGTGGAATTATAAGATACGAGAGCGTGAAACGAGTAAAGCAAAAATAGGCGGCCGAACAGAAGTTGCTTGCAACTTCGTCGTGAGACCCCGGCGAAGATAGCTAGGCTAGTCACAAATGAAATGCAGTGAATAGTCAGCTAGCTACCGCCAATAAAACAAGTTCTGTCTCTTATTCATTGTTGGGCTTTTTTCCGAGCTTTTAGCCCGAGTTCAATTAAATCAAGATACAAAGCCCGTGAAAAACTCAAAGCGAAAATAGAAAATTTGACGAAGAAACTTTAGTTTCTAGGAGAATTTGTCTTTTTCGCACAGAGTTTAGGGCGGGTTCAATTAAGATGTGAGGACGTTAAGAAAATGGAAAGAAAAATAGGGAATTGGAGAAGATGACCTTGTCATCAAGCCGATTCATCTTTTTTCTACCATTTTTAGTCCGAACTCAGTTAGTTAAGATACAAAAGCCGTCAAGCGAGCAAAGTAAAAATAGGAGGCTGACGCAGGGTTCAATGAGCCCAAGAAAGCCTATCTTTTTTACATAGCTCATAGGCTGTGTTCAATTAAGATGTGAGGACGTTAAAAAACCGAACGAAAAATAGGCGGCCGAACAGAAGTTGCTTGCAACTTCGTCGTGAGACCCCGGCGAAGATAGCTAGGCTAGTCACAAATGAAATGCAGTGAATAGTCAGCTAGCTACCGCCAATAAAACAAGTTCTGTCTCTTATTCATTGTTGGGCTTTTTTCCGAGCTTTTAGTCCGAACTCAGTTAGTTAAGATACAAAAGCCGTCAAGCGAGCAAAGTAAAAATAGGAGGTTGACGTAGGGTTCGATGAACCCAAGGAAACCTATCTTTTTTCCGAGCTTTTAGCCCGAGTTCAATTAAATCAAGATACAAAGCCCGTGAAAAACTCAAAGCGAAAATAGAAAATTTGACGAAGAAACTTTAGTTTCTAGGAGAATTTGTCTTTTTCGCACAGAGTTTAGGGCGAGTTCAATTAAATAAGATACAAAAGCCGTCAAGCGAGTAAAGTAAAAATAGGAGGCTGACGCAGGGTTCAATGAGCCCAAGAAAGCCTATCTTTTTTACATAGCTCGTAGGCTGTGTTCAATTAAGATGTGAGGACGTTAAGAAAATGGAAAGAAAAATAGGGAATTGGAGAAGATGACCTTGTCATCAAGCCGATTCATCTTTTTTCTACCATTTTTAGTCCGAACTCAGTTAGTTAAGATACAAAAGCCGTTAAGCGAGCAAAGTAAAAATAGGAGAGCGTTTGATACGAGTTTCACTCGTTTTATTTCCAACCTTTACCAGTCTGGTATAGACTGGTAAAGCAACTCCTAGACGAAAAGACCATAAAGTTGGGGAAATCAAAGGTAGTCTGTTTGTGGTGAGATGGGCGTAAAGATTACCTTAAACGCACCCGTCACGCCTTTGTTATTCTGAAGCGCAGAAATAGTTGATAGGAAGTCTAGCCAAATAGATGATTTTGTGATAGACTACTATAAGCATAGGTTTTTAAACTCATCCCGTGAGGTGAGAAAGACAATTACGAATTATAACGAGAAGCGTATAACAAAGGCCTATGACTAATCAATGGTATGTGGGCCTTTTTGTGTGCCCAAAAGGAGGACTATGAAAGAATCTGTTCGTTTGTTGCTTGATGTCGATGAAAAGCCGTCATTTGGGCAAGGTATTTTGCTAAGTTTTCAGCACGTGTTTGCTATGTTTGGTGCAACAATCCTCGTACCACTCATTTTAGGTATGCCTGTATCTGTTGCGCTTTTTGCCTCGGGTGTGGGAACCTTGATTTATCAAGTTGCGACCCAATTCAAGGTACCGGTTTATCTGGGTTCATCATTTGCCTACATCTCTGCTATGGCGCTTGCTATTAAGGAAATGAATGGAGATGTGTCTGCGGCTCAGACAGGTGTTCTCTTTGTTGGCTTGATCTATGTTTTGATTGCAGGTTTGGTGAAGGTGATTGGAACCAAGTGGATTGATCGCCTCTTACCACCGATTGTCATCGGTCCAATGATTATCGTTATCGGTCTTGGTTTAGCCAATTCAGCCGTGACCAATGCTGGATTTGTAGCAGGTGGAGATTGGCGCAATGTACTTGCAGCGATCGCTACATTTTTGATCGCAGCATTTGTCAATACCAAAGGAAAAGGTTTCATGAGGATTGTGCCATTTCTGATTGCGATTATCGGAGGGTATGTGGTTGCCTTAGCACTCGGTTTGGTCGACTTTAAAGCGGTTTTGGAGGCTCCTTGGCTAGAGTTGCCACGCTTTTATCTGCCATTTAAGTCAGGGATTTTTGAACAGTACAAACTCTACTTTGGACCAGAAATGCTTGCGATTTTACCGATTGCCGTTGTCACAGTGGCAGAACATATCGGTGACCATACCGTCTTAAGCCAGATTTGCGGTCGTCCATTCTTAAAAAATCCGGGTCTGAACCGGACCTTGATCGGAGACGGGGTAGCAACTGCGGTATCTGCCTTTATCGGTGGCCCTGCTAATACAACCTATGGAGAAAATACAGGGGTTATTGGGATGACCCGTATTGCTTCTGTATCAGTTATCCGCAATGCAGCCTTAATTGCTATCGCCTTTAGCTTCCTTGGAAAATTCACCGCGCTTATCTCGACCATTCCAAGTGCAGTCCTAGGTGGGATGTCTATCTTGCTTTATGGGGTTATTGCAAGTAATGGTTTGAAGGTCTTGATTGAAAGCCGTGTAGACTTTGGACAGGTTCGCAACCTTATCATTGCTAGTTCGATGTTGGTCTTGGGTCTTGGTGGTGCAGTCCTAAATATCGGAGCAATCACTCTTTCAGGGACAGCTCTCAGTGCGATTGTAGGAATTATCTTAAATTTGATTCTGCCGCGTGAAGTGCACGCCAAACGCATGAAACTGAAATAGTTTCAGAAATGGTATGTAAGCGATCTTATCATAGCGCCCAGTGCCTAAAAAGTGGTATCCTATT
>NZ_JBUEQR010000095.1:0-1670 GCF_054968985.1 Streptococcus sp. 1F3
AAGAGAGAACGAAATTCGTCCTCTCTAGGTGTTAGCTTTTCATCTACCCACTACAGTTGACAAAGAGCCTAAAATCTGACGAACTAGGTTTTTCCAACATCTAAAAGAGACCAAGCACCAAGCCCAGCCTCTGCAATTCTATCGTATGGTTGCTCCCAAGACTTCTTCCAAATGTCTCAGTGCAAACTGATGCTGTTCTTCTGTCAGACTAGCCACAGCCGAAGCCACAATCTCAATTTTATAACCAAGATTATAGGCATCAATAGCTGTATGAAGCACACAAATATCCGTTAGAACCCCCGTTAGGATGACTGTATCTACCCGTCTTTCCCGCAAACGAATATCCAAATCCGTCCCTGAAAAGGCTGAATAATGACGCTTATCTATCCAGAAGACCCGTGCATCATCTTGATGCTCCGTATAAAAATCTGCTAGAGGACCATACAGATGCCGACCACTCGTTCCTTTGATATTATGAGGAGGAAAGAGGCGACTTTCTGGATGAAAGGGATCATCTTTTTCATGCAAATCAATGGCAAAAAAGATATAGGCTCCGCGTTCAAAGGCTTGCTTGGTTGCCTTGTAAATTGCCTGCGAAATCGCTTGAGCAGGAGCCCCTGCCGTCAACTTCCCATCGTCTGCCACAAAATCCATCGTATAGTCAATCGAAATAAGCGCCTTGGTCATATTAATAATCTCGCTTCTTAATTTCATCAAAAATAGCCGGAATCAAAACTTTTAAGTAAGTTCCCTTCATTCCTAAAGAACGACTTTCAATAATGCCCGCACTTTCTAATTTCCGTAGGGCATTGACAATCACCGAACGGGTAATCCCGATCCTATCTGCAATAACAGAAGCGGTCAATTGTCCCTCATCACCGTTTAATTCACCTAAAATAGCTGAAACAGCCTTCATCTCTGAATAGGATAAGGTATTGACTGCCATGTTAACCGCCGCACGACGACGAATATTTTTCTCATCTTCTTCCCGCTGGAAATTCAAGAGCTGAATCCCCACTACTGTTGCTGCAATTTCAACCAAAATCAAATCATCTTCATCAAACTGCTCATCATTGCGCCAAATAATCAAGGTTCCAAATCGAATCCCTGTCACATGAATCGGAGCAATTGTGGTCAGACTACTAGGATACATGGAACGAGATTCCACTGGAATCGCTGTCAATTCACTATCTGCTGAAAGATTAACCTGCGTATCGTAGACCTGCGCCACTCCTTTGACATAATCATCTGGAAACTGCTTGGTCAAAAAGAATTCTTCGACACGGTCATTATTGGTCTTGTACTTCATGAAATAGCCCAAGACCTCACCCTCACTATTGATAATGCAAGCATTACAATCAATAATCTCAGAAAGATGTTCTGCAATTGTATTATAAGGGAGTTCCTCTGACAATTGCTCCTCTGAGCGCTTCAAAATAGACGTGATATCCCGCGTCTTTTCTAATAATGTAGTCATATTTTCCTCTTTACTCCGTAATTGCTTTCATTATACCAAAAAGAGGTATGAATTTCAACAATTATCAGACAATTACCACGTCAAACGCATGAACGTTTTCTTATATCACTTTGTTTATTAAGCACTTTTTTTGAAGCAAGGATGGCTCATTTTCATCTTCCTCTCCCCTTATCTTCTATCTCTAAAACCTAAT
>NZ_JBUEQR010000096.1:0-1069 GCF_054968985.1 Streptococcus sp. 1F3
AAGAGAGAACGAAATTCGTCCTCTCTAGGTGTTAGCTTTTCATCTACCCACTACAGTTGACAAAGAGCCTAAATTTCTCCTTCTAACATCATAAAGAGAGAAAGATTTATTTCAATGGAACTTTTACTCTTCCTCTTTTTTCTTCTTACCAAGGATTGGTAAGATACCAAGCAAGGCCATTACCCCTCCTACCGTAGCGAGTGATTCACTGCCTATATCTCCGGTATTTGGTAAGATTCTCGTATCTGTATTCTTAGAAGCTCTTTGAGAAGCTATTGGATTAATTTGAGCAATAGCTGTAAGACCTTTTTCTAGCTCGCTATTCACCTCTTTCAGAGTTCGTGCTTGATCAATTGCTTCCTTAGCAGCTTTGGCCAAAGCGTCCACTTCTGCCTTCGCAACTAATTTTTCTTCATCAGTTAGATCAGAACGAGCAGCAATCTCTGCTTTTTTAGCTTCCGCTACCTTATCAATTTCTGACTTAGTGGTGGTCTTAGCTGTCGCATCTGGATGGATGGCATTGATACTTGTGATACCTGCGTCCTTAGCAGTCGCTACATCCGCATTAGTGGTTGCCGCATCAACGGCATCCTTGGCTTCCTGTGCTTTTGCATCAACTGCATCCTTAGCTGATTGCTTTTCTTCATCCGTCAAGTCTGTACGAGCATCAATCTCTGCCTTTTTAGCTTCCGCTGCCTTGTCAATTTCTGACTTAGCGGTGGTCTTGGCTGTCGCATCTGGATGGATGGCATTGATACTTGTGATACCTGCGTCCTTAGCAGTCGCTACATCCGCATTAGTCGTTGCCGCATCAACGGCATCCTTGGCTTCCTGTGCTTTTGCATCAACTGCATCCTTAGCTGATTTCTTTTCTTCGTTAGTTAGATCAGAACGAGCATCAATCTCTGCCTTTTTAGCTTCCGCCGCCTTATCAATTTCTGACTTAGCCTTGGTCTTGGCTGTCGCATCTGGTTTAATGGCATTGATACTTGTGATACCTGCGTCCTTAGCAGTCGCTACATCCGCATTAGTGGTTGCCGCATCAACGGCATCCTTGGCTTCCTGTGCT
>NZ_JBUEQR010000097.1:0-1556 GCF_054968985.1 Streptococcus sp. 1F3
CACATCTTGGTGAATACGCGCAGCACTCGCTAACAGGGTAGTCACACGTGTCGTAGCCTCTATAAATTTCTGGCTGATCTTTCCTGCACCTAAGCTGGCCTCTCCTTGAGCGACATACAAATAGTCTAGACCCTCTGACTGAACAGCCGCACCTGCCTCATCAATCTCCCTTAACATCCGCTCTACTAAACCTTTCTGGCTAGAAAGATAGGCCTGGGATTCAAAATCACGTTTATGACTATGATAAGTTGACATCTCAGTCCCCCTTTCCAGCAGATTGAAGTTGGTTTGAACTGCCGACATTTAAAATAGAACACAGGCAGAACACTCTCTCATGTCCATTATACCAAAATTCCCCAACCATCATAAGCTAGGGAATATTTATCAATTATTCTGGTAGAACCACCTTCAGGCGAATATCTGTTGCCTGTAAAACTTTTTGCACTTGCACTAGAAAGGCTAGTCCATTGTCTGACGGAGGATATTGGAAGCTAAGGTTGATCACCTTCTCCTTAAAATCATCACCGTAGCCTTCCACATACTGCTTGCTTTCAATAAAGTGAATATAGTTGTTCAGCTTTTCTTGAAGTTTTAGAAGATGGTCTTGTTCAGTATCGGGAAGCCATTCGTTGCCATCTGCCAATAACAACTCCAAGTGACCGTCTACAATGCCTAGAGAGTCAATAGACGTTGAACTCAAAGAAATGGATTTATTTGTACTCCATAGTGGAGAATAGTATTCGGGATTTTCTCCATCCTCAACTTTCCATCTATTTATTTTTACAGCTAAATCTAACTTTTCAATAAATCTATCCTTAGCTTCTTCAAAGTTAGAATATTCCCTCTTTCTACTAACGAACGCACGATCCATGGTCGCATAAACTTGATACACCTGTTTGTCTTCATCAAAATCAATACGGACCTGCCACTCATCTAGACTTTTATCTCCTAGGATAGAATAACGTAGCGACTGATAATTACGAGACTCTATCTCTTCTTCTAGTATTTGTCTTTGCTTGAATAAAACTGACATTAGTTGATTACCTCCCTTAAAAATCCTAGTTTTTCGTAAATAGAAACACTCGTACCCAGTTTAATCTGCTGTCCACCTCCAGCACCAAACACCTTGGCTATCTCTCCAATTTGTGGATTGTAGATGTTCTCAGCTGTAAATTCATATTCATTCATCATCGCTAATAACTTCTGCTGCTCCCTATCACTTAATTTATGAAATGCTTCTTCATAATTTGCCTTATTGATATCCATAACAACTTCATACGTATGCTTTTGTTGATAACTTTCTGGATAAGGCAAACCTCTTGACTCATAAGAATAAGATTGCCCATCAATAACTGGACTAACAAATGTTCCACCTGCCTCACCATATCGGTCTACTAAGGTTCCCGCTACTATATTCGCATCACTTGTTACTGGTACACCTGCAGAATCTACAACAAAACCATACTCATTTGGCCAATCAATCGTACCATCTGCTTTCAAATAATCTAGTGACCTAACCGGAACAGGATTCCCATTAAAATCTGTTGATTTAGACA
>NZ_JBUEQR010000098.1:0-540 GCF_054968985.1 Streptococcus sp. 1F3
CAAGTTCCCGTTATCAGTCGAATGCTTCTGTCAAATCGAAAGCGAAAAAAGGTAGCTCCAAACGCACAAGTGGTTCACATTATGAAGTGAACCTAGGTGGTGCTACCAGTTGGGATAGCCCTGCTGGACCAAGCTCTCGCTATCAGCCCAAAGTTACTGCTAAATCGAAAGTGTTGACTGAGGAAGAGCTAGTAGCAAGAAGGGCAGAGGGAGTGAGGCTGCTTAAGACTCTTGGTGGTGAACTTAGTGGCTGGTATAATGCCAAACGTCTTTGGACAGGACAAGACCCTGTAACAGGTGAGGAAGCCAACCGCTGGTTGGCAGGCTTAGGGCTTACTATTGATGTAGCTACTTTAGCAATTCCGGTTGCAAAATTAGGGAAGTTAGCTAAAGCAGGAAAAGTTGTTGATGCAGTTGATGATGTAGGAGATGTGGGAAGACTAACAGATAAAATTGCTTCGCAATCTGTTATAGTCAATCAGTTTTAAAGCAGTAATGCAGTAATTATGGTATACTAAAGTTATGGCATATGATTTAGAT
>NZ_JBUEQR010000099.1:0-1213 GCF_054968985.1 Streptococcus sp. 1F3
CGTGGACAGGCTCCCAATGCTAGTTATATGGATAAGGCTGCTTATCGAGCTCAGCAGACAGGGAAAGCTCTCTGGGATCAGATTATTCACATGGATGCCTATGATGTAGGAGGCCTGACTTTCGAGGTTGCCAGTCTTTTGGTTGGTCCAGCAGCTGTAGGTAAGGTGGCTAAGGGGACAAATATTGGAGCTAAGGCCGCTGAGATGATTGGCTTAGCCAAGAACAGTACCAAGGCAAGGCTCCTCGCAACTGTCGAAAAGTGGGGCTCAAAGGTTGACAATATCCTAGCGAAGAGCAATCCTGTCATTCGGCAATTTGGGGAGAAATTATTAGATACCCGAATTCCAGCTGGCCTCCGTCGGGAAGCCTTTACCTTTGCGGATGAAGTAGGCTCCCTGTCTGCCTTTAGCGATGAGAGCAAGACGTTGCGTGAAGTGATGAACTTCTCTAGTAAACATGCGGATGAGGTGGTAGAGAAAACAAGCAGACTTCCTTTTATCGAAGGGATGAGCCCAGAAGATGCCCGTCGCTATGAACAATGGACCAAGTATGCGGAGGTAGGTCTTAGTCCAGAAGACCGTGTCCGAGTGCTGGAAATTTCGGAGAAGGCACCGAAGGTTGAGCTGGTAGAGGGATTTGATAAAAAGTCTCTTTTTGATGAAATTGTTGCGACTGATAAAGAAGTTACTCCAAGACCGCATCCTGAAGAATATTTGACTCAAGACTATATTGAGGCTCACAAGAAGCAATTTGATAATGGTGCGTCTAAGTTCCAAAAGTTCCAGCCTAGTGAAACTTGGAATGGAGGAATTGTAGGAGGTGACGATGGAACAAGCTTTTGGTTGAGTAAAGAGCATGCGGATGTTATAGAGGATATCGCTAAGGGAGATAATCGTCTTTATGAGACTTTGTTAGGCTTTGACGAGGGTTACCTCGGAGATGGTCCGCTCTATCGTTTGGATGTTTCGCCAAAAGTTGTCTCTGAAAAAGGAATCTCTATCCCGAGTGGTAATGAGTCAGGAGCGAATGAATGGTGGCGTCCAGGAGGTCGCACTTATCCAGGAGATATGCCAGAAGGAGTAATGAAAGATATCAGTATAAAGGAAGGAGATACCATATGGAACACAGTCAATTAACATGGGAAGACGTTATCAAGTTTGAGGAAGTAGCAGGTTATGGTCAGCATATCTGGAAACACGGGGAACAATATTA
>NZ_JBUEQR010000099.1:1302-1647 GCF_054968985.1 Streptococcus sp. 1F3
TATTAAAATTGCTTGAAAGTGGAGAAAAAACTATGGTTGATATTCATTATAAGCTACAAAATGATGTTTGGCCATCTAATGTGTCACAAGAGGAAGCAAATAAGATTTTTTGGCGAAAACATATTGAGGTTTTAAAAAATAATGCCGCAGCACAAAGGCATTTTACCCGTCAAGAGCTAGAAGAATTATTACCAGAAGGGTCAGAAATTCTATCAAGTAGTGATGATTAAAATAAATTTGATATGGAACATAGTCAATTAACATGGGAAGATGTCAGCCAATGTGAGGTTTCAGTAATGGTTCAATACGATAAGAATAAGATTTTTACGAGCATTATTACTAGCC